>CANRVD010000001.1 GCA_947643145.1 uncultured bacterium
CAGTGCTGCAATCTGGGCAAGATGGGAAATACAGATTACCTGATGTTTCCTGCCAATAAGTGACATCTTTTCCGCCACCATCTGTGCTGTTCTTCCGCTAATTCCTACATCGATTTCATCAAAAATCATGGTACCTATCTCGTCATGCTCTGCAAGGACTGCCTTCACTGCAAGCATGATTCTGGAAAGTTCACCACCGGATGCCGCACTGCCAAGCGCCTTTAACTCCTCACCCGGATTTGTCGATATCATAAATTCTATATCATCCAAACCTTTTTCGGAAAACTCATCTTTAGAGCGCACCGCAATTTCAAATTTCACCTGCAAAAAGTTTAAATCAATTAATGCCTGTATAATTTCCTTTTCAAGCACTTTAGCACATTTTTTTCGGATACTGGAAACCTCTTTTGAAAGCTTTTGCAGATTTTTTTGCTCCCTTCCTATCTTTTCCTGCAAATTCTTCTGGTATGCTTCATACTCCCGGTATTGTTCTAATTGTTTACGAACTTTATCCGCATAAGCAAAAACTTCTTTTGTTGCAGCACCATATTTGGCTTTTATGCTACGCACCAAATCCAACCTCCGCTCTACCGTATCCAAATCCCTGAATCCAACATCAAAGCCATCCATGTAATCTGAGATATCCCGGTTAAAATCGGTAACCAGCGCATCAATGTCCGATAACTGCTTCCAAAACTCTGCCACTCCTTCATCATATTCTGAAATTTTAGATAATACGCGAAGCCCTTCGCTGATTTTATCAGAAACAGCGCCATTTTCCTGGCTCATCATTCCATAAATCTCCGAAAGCCCCTGTGCAATATCCGTGGCATTGGAGAGCCTGCGGTATTCTGCCGCCAGCTCCTCCTCTTCCCCAGATTTCAGATTTGCATTTTCAATCTCTTCCAACTCATATTCCAAAAATGAAATCTCACGCAGTCTTTTTTCCTCCGGCATTTCATTTTGTGCCTTTTCCTCCAAAAGTGACTTGTAATTGTGGTAAGACTGTGCTAGCAATATGTCTTTTCCCTTCATCTGCTCCTTTGCATAACGGTCTACAATTTCCAAGTGTTTTGCTTTATGTAACAAGGACTGCTGCTCATTCTGCCCATGAATATCAATCAGTAAATCTGCTACTTTTTTAATGACAGCAATGGTTACACTTTCCCCATTCATCCGGTTCACTGTCCGGGTGGACGTGATTTTTCTGGATATCACAAGCGTATCCTCTTCAAAGCTAACACCCAGCTCTTCTATTCTGGCACGCAGCTTTTCATCCTCAACCAAAAAAGTTAATTCTACAAGTGCAAATTCTGCATCCTTTCGAATCATATCCTTTGATACTTTTCCACCCAGCGCAATATTGACAGAACCAATGATAATAGATTTTCCGGCGCCTGTCTCTCCCGTTAACACATTTAGCTTTTCTGCAAAATCTACTTCTACTTCATCAATAATAGCCAGATTTTTAACATATAGATTTAGTAACAATACTTTTCTCCTTCCCATATCTTATCGTTATAAAGGGCACCGCCTGTAGCTGGTGCCCTTTTCTATATTTTACTATGTTTTATGAAATAGCCTGCACACCAAATCCAGAAAATAATCATCCATTTACATACAAGTTTAACGAACCCATTTTCTGAAGCTATTTGGAATTCACAGATACTACTTTTACTTTACATCCCATCTTGCATCCATTTACAAAAGCATAGACATAAGTAGTTCCAATACCCCTTCCAACCACTCTGCCGCCTGTTACGGTTGCAATCCGGTTATTTGCCGAATACCAGGTAATATTATCATCTGTTCCCATAACCATCAATGTTTCCGTATCATACTGCCGCATCTCCACAGAGGTCTTATTCAGTGCGACAACATTTACCTCAACATTAGTTACGATACCACTAGAAGTTGTAATCGTAACATTGGCCGTACCTGTACCAACTGCTCTTACTTTTCCTGTATTTGTAACAGTGGCTACATGTTTATTATCCGATGCCATCTTGACCGAATCGGTATTATTATCCGGAAGAATTGTGTACGACAACTGCGCCGTATTGCCTTTCTTCATAGTCAGTTCCGGTTGTGCTACCATGATACTGGTAGCCGGAACACTCTCTGTCACCCTGATAAAGCACCTTGCGCTCTTGTTGCTTCCGTCTGTTGTCGTAGCTGTAATATATACGTCACCTTCCGCATAACCGGTAATTTTACCAGAACCGGTCACACTTGCAATGTTATTATCGCTGGAAGTCCACTTCACCTTTTTGATAGAAGCGTTCTTTGGCTTTACAGTTGCATTTAACTTGATGGTTCTTCCAATATGGCAGACCGCGTATGTCTTATTCAACGAAATTCCAGTGGAACGGTGGATAACAGTCACACGGCACCTTGCCGTTGCCCGTACATCATCCTTCGTCTTTGCCGTAATTACGGTAGAACCAATCTTCTTTGCCTTAATTTTACCTGAGCTTGAGCCGACAGAAGCAATCTTGCTGTTCTGTGAAGTAAACTTCACACCAGGTGTGGAAGTATTGTTCGACCATACCGTTTTCTTTAAGCGGTATGTGGAACCAACATTCATACGGATGCTCGTTTTGTCTAACTTCAAAGTACTTCTAAGCTTTGCTACCTTGACACGGCAGGTCGCACTCTGCTTATATTTCTTTAATGTACAGGTAATCGTACAGGAACCAATTTTCTTACCAGTCACAACACCCCTTGCATTGATAGAAGCAATTCTGGAATTTGAAGTCTGCCAGACTGCAGATTTATCTACATTACTTGGTTTTGTCACCTTGGTAATACGGAATGTCTTACCTAATGCAATCTCCCTGCTGCTTGGAGACAGCGAAAATTCTACTGCATCTTCCACTGTTACATTACAAATTGCCGTCAGATTACTCTGTACTGCTATAATCTGAATAATTGTCTGACCCTTCATAACACCGGTAACAACACCTGTTTCATCAACTGTTGCAATGCTTTCATCCAATGTCTGATACCTTACTTCCTTATTGGAAGTATTCTCCGGTGTAAAGATTGGCGTAATCTGGAAGGTTTCTCCCGCCTGTATCGTCTTTTCCAGCGGGTCAACTGTAAATGCCGTAGGTATAATTACCTCCTGCGTAACCGTAATATTACAGGTAATCGGACGGTACTCTCCTAAATCCTCTGCGATACAAGTAATCATTGCCTGACCCATCGCTATACCGGTAATCGTACCATCTGCTGCGACAGTCACAACCGATGTATCGGAAGAGTAAAATGTCAGATTCTTATTAACACCTGTATCTGGTGTAAAGATAACATTTAACTTCTTCGTCTCCCTGACAGCAATGCTTACATTGGTTTCTTCAAAAGCAATGGAACTGACCCTCTCACGTACATTTACTTCAATCAGCACCGGGGTTGCATTTCCACCCTGTACCATAATGGTTGCTGTTCCCACACCAGTTGCTGTAATCAAACCGTTATTTACCGTTGCCACGGATGATTTATTCGTTGACCATGTTAGGGTTCGGTCTGTTGGATTTGCCGGTGTCAGAGTTGTAACTACCTGATACGTATCTCCTCTTATCATATTCAATGAAGTTACATCTGTCCTGATTGCCGTAATCGGGTCATCCTTTACAGTCAATACACATTCATCATATACATCACCATTACTTAAATCAGCCCTGACTGGTCTGACTGTAATAATTGTCTGTCCAACGCTTTTTACGGTAACCATTCCTTTATCATCCACCGTTGCCACTGCCTCATTTGTGGATTTCCATATCATCTCAGTTGCCGTGGCATTCGTCGGCTGATAAGTCACTTCCATAAAGACAAACGGTGTTCCTATCGTAGTCGTATAGCTTGGAGACTTATCAATTTTAACACTGGTAATCAACGCATGGACCGTAACAATACAAGTAGCATATGCATTATTCGCCTTATTAAGCGCTGTAATAACAACAGAACCCGTCTGGTCTGTAGCCGTTACCTTGGCTGTCGTATTCCCGGTATTTGGCTCTACTGTTACAATAGACGGGTCAGAAGAAATCCATAAGATATCCTGTGTCCCTGACAGGTTCGTTTCCAGCGTGTCGGTATCCCCTACTTCCATGCTTAATGTTTCTTTCGTAATCCGGAAGTCTGTCGGGGAATCTACAATCGTAATTTTACAGGTTGCCACCCAGGTAACGCTCTTGTCATCCGTCCATGCCAGACTGACTGTTACCGGATTCTCCCTGTCGCTTGGCTTGGCATTTGCCTTTACCGTCGCAATTGGACCTTCCCTGCCTTCCTCAAGCTTTGGTTCAAAGGAAAGATACCTTTCATTGCTAATCGTCCAGTGGAACTGTGAATCCTCTGCATAGGTTTCTGAACCAATCATACCATATAAATCCAGTGTTGCCCCGACTGCAAGCTGTGCCGCCGAAATATTCAGCGAAAAAGTATCTACAATCTTTACCGTTACTGTAATCGGTTCCTTTGACCGCATACCAGGTATATCTGCAATTTCAAGGTCACTATTCGGCCGCACTGTAATTTTTACATCCTGTGTGCCAAGTGATTTTGCTGTTATCGTAAGATTGTCAGAATCCCAGCCAATCATATCTTCCCAGCCATTCTGCGGAGCAGTTGGCCTAGAAGAAAAATTGTTCTTTAACATACTTAACGGCATGTTCAGGGCATCCGCCAGACTATAAGAACTACCAATATTTAAGGTAATTGTCGTATCCTCATAAATACACTTTACACTCGTTATTAAATTCATACCACCAATTCTGGAAGAAATAGAAAGCGGTTCTTTTGAATCCTCAAAGTTAATATACGTCCCTTTGACATAAAACTGAATATTATAAACACCTGCTTTCGCATCTAAACGGTATGCCTTCTCGGAACGGATATAGACCAGATTTGCATCATCAGCACTCTCACCTGTATTTCCCAAAGAATCTCTGACAAGTTCTGCATTCTCACCTTCCCCTTTTGAGATAACCCATACAATCTTATCTCCGACCGCTAACTCCGGACGCGCAACATTTAAAACAGAGACTCCAATCTTATCCCCATTCTCTACCGTAACCGTACCTGATGGACTATTTACACCACCCTGCTCATTGACACCACCGACTACAACCGTCTTAGTTGGGTCATCCGCATCTGGCACGGTAAGCTGTGGTTTTACATATACATCAAGATACTCGGTCTTAGTAACATCACCTACTGTATAGGAAGCTGTCAACCTCGCCGAACCTGCTCCCATCGCCTGTATTCTCTTGTTTTCTTCGTCATATTTAACAACATCCTCATTACTGCTGCTCCAGAAAGCCTGTGTCAAATCACCAAATACCGGCTTTATCAAACTGGTGCCGGAAGCATCTTCAGCCTTTCCAACTGACACAACGGAATCCTGGTTCATAATCAGGGACTTTTTCTCATCACTGTCATTTAACCTTGTCATAAACACAGAAGTGTCTGGTGCTGTCTGGCTTGGGAAATCTTCTGAAATCAAAAATCTGACTTCTATCTGCAACAGAGCTGTCCGCCTTTGAATAACAGTAGTACCCGCATCATCCATCTTTTCCACTGTTGCAGTGATTGTTGCAAGACCTGCCCTGTTTCCTGCCGTAATATCTACCATCGGCATATTTGTGTCTGCCGAAGTGATACTTATGATATCAGTCTCATTAGACACCCAGCTAAATCTGACATTGACATCATTAACCATACCACCGATAAGCTGAATTCTACCTGTCCGGTTACGCAGAAGAATTTGACCACCACTATCCACTATCCCGGTAGGCGTAACAAACTGATATCCCTGTACTTCCTCTTCATCTCCCGGTGCCGCAAAAATAATTCCACTTTCCTTCAACGCAAAAAAAGATGTAAACAGCAGAGTGAACAGGACAAACACGCCTATTCCCCAAACCCATCTTTTTTTCAGGAATTTTTTCAACTCTCTCATCCTTCTCCTCCCAACTTTATATGTACCCGCATCCTATTGTTGCTTTGTTACATTAAAACATATTTCTATGTCAATTTTGTGCTTTTTTGGAAATTTATGCCACAATATACATGGCACTTTTCCTGTGACAACTTTCTGTTTTCCTGTTACGATTCATGACCATTCAAGCCATATACGCAAAACCAACTATAAATACATTGTCATACGTTATATATCGGCAGAAATGCCTTGCAGGCTGACCTTATTTTCACAAAACCAAATCTTTCCTGCCACATCTATTGTTATCAGACCAAAACAGTTTCCCCAAAAGGAGTCCCTGTAAGTAAATTGCTATGACGGCTACTCATCCCAGTTATGATATACATCCTGCACATCATCATCCTCGTCCAAAAGGTCAAGCGTTCTCTGTAACTGTCTGATATCATTCTCATCGCTTAACGTTACATAATTCTGCGGAATCATGGTAACCTCCGCGCTTGCCATTGCTATTCCCTCCTTCTCCAGTGCCTCATGCACCACGGAGAAATCAGCCGGTGCAGTCACAATTTCGAAGGAATCCTCTTCCTCGGCAAAATCTTCTGCCCCTGCATCCAGCGCAAGCATCATCAGGTCGTCGGCTTCCCTATCACACTCTTCCTTATCAATGATAATCTGCCCCTTTTCATCAAACATATAGGACACACAGCCCTGTGTACCAACACTGCCGCTTCCCTTTGTAAAAGCATTGCGCACGTTACTGGCTGTACGGTTTTTATTGTCAGTGAGCGCTTTTACGATAATCGCCGTACCGCTTGGCCCATAGCCCTCATATGTTACTTCTTCATAATTGACAGCATCCATATTGCCCGCTGCTTTCTTAATACCGCGCTCAATCGTGTCATTCGGCATATTATTGGCCTTTGCCTTGGCAATGACATCCCGGAGTTTCCCGTTATTTTCCGGGTCCGGACCTCCCTCTTTCACGGCAACGGCAATCTCACGCCCAAGAATTGTAAAAATCTTGCCCTTTGCTGCATCATTTTTTTCTTTCTTATGTTTAATATTCGAAAATTTTGAATGTCCCGACATACTCCTGCATCCTTCCCTTCTTTCTATATTTCACAATACTTGAAATTTTGAGCCTTTATATTTTACCACTTTTCACCTTATATGTCCAATCCTAGATTTTCAACTTCACGCTGTTAACATAGGAATCCTGATACCAAACACAAAAATAACCGCCACTTGCCAAAGCGCGGTCATTGATGTGTTATCCTGTTTCATTTTAACCTTTTAGTTTTCCCCTGTCCTATTCATCAAAAATAGATACAATTTCACCATCCAAAATACGGTTCATATTCTTTACGGCACAGAAGTTTCCGCACATAGAACAGGTGTCTTCCTTCTCCGGTTTTGCCGTTTCCCGGTATCGCCTTGCCTTTTCCGGGTCAATGGCAAGTTCAAACATTCCCTCCCAGTCAAGCTTCTTGCGGGCAGTACTCATCTTTTTATCCCATTCCTTCGCTCCCGGAATTCCCTTTGCAATATCCGCTGCATGTGCCGCAATCTTAGAGGCAATGATACCTTCCTTCACATCATCAACATCCGGCAGGCGCAGATGTTCCGCCGGGGTTACATAGCACAGGAAAGAAGCTCCGTAGGTTGCTGCTATTGCACCGCCGATTGCCGCCGTAATATGGTCGTAACCCGGCGCAACATCTGTTACCAGCGGACCAAGTACATAGAACGGCGCCCCCTGGCAAATTGTCTGCTGAATCTTCATATTGGCAGCAATCTGGTCAATCGGCATATGTCCCGGCCCTTCTACCATAACCTGAACATCCTTTTCCCATGCGCGTTTTGTCAGTTCACCAAGTGTAATTAATTCCTGAATCTGTGACACATCCGAAGCATCCTCTAAACAGCCGGGACGACAGGCATCCCCAAGGCTCATAGTCACATCATATTCACGGCAGATATCCAAAATCCTGTCATAGTGCTCATAAAATGGATTTTCCTTTCCCGTCATTTCCATCCATGCAAAAATAATAGAGCCTCCACGGGAAACAATATTGGTGAGGCGTTTCATCTGCTTAAAATGCTTTGCTGTCTCCTTGTTAATCCCACAGTGGATTGTCATAAAATCAACACCGTCTTTTGCGTGCATTTCCACAATATCAATCCACTCTTCTGTCGTGATTTCCTTTAATGCCTTATGATAATAAACAACCGCATCATAAATCGGCACCGTTCCAATGACTGCCGGGCACTCAGCTGTCAGTTTACGCCGGAATTTTTTCGTATCCCCGGATGAGCTTAAATCCATAATTGCCTCAGCCCCCATATCAACTGCACTTTTCACCTTCTCCATCTCCATATCGAGGTCTGTCCAGTCACGGGAAGTGCCAAGGTTAACGTTGATTTTAGTAGAAAGCCTGTTTCCAATGCCACACGGCTCAATACATTTATGTAATTTGTTTGCCGGAATAATCGCCTGCCCTTTTGCTACAAGCTGCATTAATTCCTCTGGATTCATATGTTCTTTTTCTGCCACGCGCAGCAGTTCCTTCGTCTGAATTCCCTTTCTTGCCGCTTCCATCTGTGTACAATATTCCATATATTCCCCCATTTCTGCGTTTAAGAGCTAATCCTAAGCGCCTTTTTTATTCTAATCCTCACTTTTTGCGGATTGCTTCGCTGTTTTACAAACACACTCCCTAATCTCTAGTATCATATTATCACACCACCCAAAAGTCAACCTTCTTTCAAAAGCTTCTGCATTTTCGCCATCACCTCCGGAACTTCTCCTACGGAATGAACCGCACACATCACTGTATCATCCCCAGCAATGCTCCCCACAACTCCCGTCACTTCCAGATTATCAATCGCCGCCGCTACCGCCATAGCCATGCCGGATATTGTCTTAATCACTAAAAGATTCTCTGCCTGGTCCATAGAAAGAAACCCATCCTGCAATACTCTAATATATTTATGCGCAAGATGCTTCTCTTTTTCCTGCAGCAGCGTATATTTCTGATGGACTCCGTCAACTGACACCTTCGTCAGCTTCAACTCCCTGATATCGCGCGACACGGTTGCCTGCGTCACATGAAATCCTGCCCGCTCCAAATGTTCTGCCAGTTCTTCCTGTGTCTCAATCGGATATTTCCCAATTAACTCTATAATCTTTGAACGCCGTTCTATCTTCATCTTAGCCTCTCTTCTTCTAATCCCCATTCAGCTTCTCCCGCATCCGCTCGTAAAACTCCACACCGGAAAGTTTTACTATCTTCGTATCTGCATGCGGCACCTGGATAACCAGTCTGTCACCTGTACAAAGTTCTCCAACCAGTCTGCCATCTGCCTGTAACATTGCCAAATCCTTAGACATTTCCTTGGTCTGCCCGATTTCCAGTGAAATCTTATCCTTTCCATCCAGAACAAGACTCCTTTTATTCAAGGAATGGGCACAAATCGGCGTCACCACCATAGCATGAATGTTTGGTGCTAACACCGGTCCGCCCGCCGAAAGGTTATAACCTGTTGAACCTGTCGGTGTTGCGATAATAAGACCGTCTGCCCGATAAATATCGGCAAGTTCATCATTTACAAATACTTTAATCGTAATCAGCCTGCAGTCGCCCCGCTTACTAATCACCATATCATTTAATGCATAACAGGAGGAACGGCTGTCCTCTCCAGGAAACATCCTGCTTTCCTTTAGCATAATACGGCTTTCCACCACATATTCCCCACATAAAAGGCGTTCCAGTGCAATATCGACACGGTTCTGCTCTACTGCGGTAAGAAACCCAAGGGTGCCTGTATTGACGCCTAAAACAGGCAAATCCCGGTGTACCAAATCAATCGCTGCCTGAATCATTGTGCCATCCCCCCCAAGCACAATTGCACACTCTGTATCCTCTGGTATCTGCCTCATATCTGTAAAATGGCGAATCCCACCTGACTGCCTCAACTTATTTTCCAGTACCACACAGGAACTTCCCTTCTGCGCCAAATAGGAAACAATATGCTTTGCCAGCCTGTCATTGGCATCCTTGCCACTATTGGTAATGATACAAAAATGATTCATTCTCCCAAGCCACCCTTTCTTATTTGTCAAGTTCCCTATGTGCCGCATCAACTACTTCTCTGGCAAGGCAGGAATACTGCTCTTCCAATATTTCCTGTACATTCTCTGCTTCTTCTATATCCTCTTTTTTCTCAATGTACAAAAGATACTCTATATTCCCCTCTGGCCCTTTAATTGGTGAAAAATCCAGTGCAAGAATCGAAAAACCAATCTGAATGGCATATTTCATAATCTTACCAATAACCTCCAAATGCACTTTTTTATCCCTGACTACACCCTTTTTTCCAACCTTTTCTCTGCCTGCTTCAAATTGCGGTTTTACAAGACAGACAACCCTGCCCCCTGTTTCCAGCAGATTCCGCACTGGCAGAAGAACCTTCGTCAAAGAGATAAAAGCAACGTCAATGGAAGAAAATGCAATTTCCTCACCAATATTTTCCGGAAGAACATAACGGATGTTTGTTTTCTCCATAGAAATAACTTTGTCATCCTGCCTTAGCTTCCATGCAAGCTGGTTTGTCCCCACATCTATGGCATAGACCTTAGAAGCACCATTCTGCAGCATACAGTCTGTAAATCCTCCGGTAGAAGAACCAACATCCATACAGATTTTCCCCTCTAGCGGCACCTGCCACAAATCAACCGCCTTTTCTAACTTATAACCTCCGCGGCTGACATATTTCATCGGAGTCCCTTTTACCTCAATCTGTGCATCTTCCGGGAAGGTACTGCCTGCTTTATCCTCACGCTGTCCATTAACAAAGACATTGCCTGTCATAATAACAGCCTTTGCCTTCTCCCTTGACTCTGCAATTGCCCGTTTTACAAGAAGTACATCTAATCTCTCCTTCTTTTTTAGTTCCTTCATCCAACACTCCATTCTTGTTACTATTCGCGGCTGTTCAAAACACCATGCAAAAAATCAGACGTAAATAGTTACCCACTCCTTCAAAATTCTATCTGTAATACTTTCCGCGTCTAGAAAATATTTTTTCTTTAAAAGATTTACTGAACCATGTTCTATAAATTTGTCCGGCAGTGCTACCGGATGTACAGCCGCCTCCCGATTTTGGCACCATGCCGCAACATATTCCCCAAAACCGCCGGTTTTAACGCCCTCTTCCATAGGAATCACAAGGGAATGCTTTTGAACAACTTCTTCCAACATCTCCTCGTCCACCGGTTTTACAAAACGGACATTTACCACGGATACGGAATATCCTCTGTCTTTTAACAGTTCCCATACCTGTACAGCCGTTTCTACCATACTTCCCACCGCTAACAGCGCAATCTTTTCTTCTTTATATATCCACTCACTTTTTCCATACACTACAGGTTCTTTACAGTTTAAAAGTCCTTCATACGCCCTCCCTCTTGGGTAACGCACTGCCACCGGGGCATTCTGCTGCAGGGCAAAACGGAGCATAGCAGCTAACTCCCATGTATTCTTAGGTGCCATCACTGTCATGTTGGGCATCTGCATCAGAAAAACCATATCAAAAATCCCCTGATGCGTCTCTCCATCACTTCCTACAAGCCCTGCCCTGTCTACTGCAAAAGTAACCGGAAGGCTGTCCAGACAAACATCATGCAGAATCTGGTCATACGCCCTCTGCAAAAAAGTAGAATACACAGCTACTACAGGATGCAGTCCCCCCGCCGCCATCCCTGCTGCAAAGGTTACCGCATGTTCTTCAGCAATCCCTACATCAAAAAACCGCTCTGGAAATTCCGCTGCAAAAGAGTTCAAACCTGTGCCAAGCGGCATTGCTGCTGAAACAGCCGTAATCTGATTATTTTCTTTTGCCTCTTCTACTATAATCTGGCTGAATATATCCGTATAACTGATTGCCTTTTCTGCTTTATTGCGTTCCCTGCCATCCCTGATATGGAAGGGTGCTACACCATGAAAAGCAGAAGGGTCTTTTTGTGCCGGAGGATAGCCTTTTCCCTTCTGCGTAATCACATGCACCAGCACTGCCTTATGTAACTTCGCCGCACTTTGAAAAGCAGAGACCATCTGCTCCACATCATGGCCATTGATTGGCCCGATATAAGTAAGTCCCATATCCTCAAACAGCATACCGGGAATCAGCATCCGTTTAATCAAATCCTTCGCGCCACGTATCCTGTCTGTTAATGCCTTTCCAATACGCGGCATCTTTTTTAATATCTTCTCCACATCCTCTTTTAACCCTGTATAATTGGTATTTGTTCGGATTTTCCCAAGATATTTCGCCATACCGCCAACATTTTTGGAGATAGACATCTGGTTATCGTTTAATATAATAATCAGATTTGACTTTAAACGTGCTGCATTGTTTAACGCTTCATATGCCATGCCCCCGGACAAAGCGCCATCCCCAATTACAGCAAAAACCTTCTGTCCCTCCCCTTTGATATCCCTTGCCTTGGCAAGCCCCAGCGCCGTTCCTATTGAAGTGGAGCTGTGTCCGGTATCAATGATATCGCAATCGCTTTCTGCACGTTTGGGAAAACCGCTCATCCCCCCAAACTGACGTAAATGGTCAAATCCCTCTTTCCTGCCTGTCAAAAGCTTATGCGTATAACACTGATGTCCTACATCCCAGACAATTTTATCATCTGGCAGATTACAGCACAGATGGATTGCCATCGTAAGCTCCACTACGCCAAGGTTCGATGACAGATGTCCTCCTGTCCTGCTGATTTTCCGTACTAGAAAACGGCGGATTTCTTTTGCCAGGTCATCATACTCTTTTGGCTGGATATTCTTTATATCATTTGGTTCATTTATCTGCTCCAGTAAATCGCTCACAATAAACTCTCCTTACTTTTTTCGATGAATCATTGACTTGATAAGCGCATTCAGATAAGGGCTTTTTACAGATAATGTCTCCAAAGCTGCAAGCGCTTTGCCCGAATACTCCTCAACTGCCTTCCTGGCAGCCTCCATTCCATATAAAGCCACATAGGTTGTCTTTTCATTCTTTGCATCACTGCCAACCGGCTTCCCAAGCTCCTGTGTCGTACTGGTTACATCCAGAATATCATCCTGAATCTGAAAAGCCATCCCGACATTTTGCCCAATCTGCTCCATCCGAAGCACATCTTCCTGCGCCGCCCCGGCAAGCACTGACCCTGTCATCAACGCTGCCTCCAGTAATGCCCCTGTCTTTAAGCGGTATATAAAACCCAACTGTTCCTCTGTCAGCGGTTTTCCGGTCAGTTCCACATCTACAACCTGTCCACCAACCATTCCATAGACTCCTGCCTTCCTTGCAAGAATCTGCAGGGCCCTTACGCCACATCCGGCATCCTCCATCTTTTCTATCCCTGCCAGTGCCTTCTCATATGCAAAATTCAGCAGTGCATCGCCTGCCAGAATTCCCATATCCTCGCCAAATACCTTGTGGGTTGTCTCCCTGCCGCGCCGATAATCATCATTATCCATCGCTGGTAAATCATCATGTACCAGCGAATAGGTATGAATCATCTCAATTGCCGCCATAAAGCAGTAAAGCGCATCCCTCTGCTTTCCACCAAACAATTCAAAGCTCTCTTTCATAAGCATTGGCCGCAGACGTTTGCCGCCTGCCATTACGCTATATTCCATCGCTTTAAAAATAGTCTGCTGCAGAGATTTTTCCTGTGGCAGAGCCTTTTTTAAAATCTCCTCTATTTCCTCAACCTTTGCCTGCATCTGCTGGCGAAAAACCATTTCTTCTATCTCTCACACCTCCAAACATTACCGGCTTTGCCGAAATAACCAAGCACGAACGTCACGCTTCCCACCTTAACTCTCACTTATAATCTCTAATTTCTTTTCCACCTTATCAATGGCTTCGCTACATGCCTTTATCAGCTTCATCCCTTCTTCATATTTCTGAAAGGAATCCTCCAAAGAAAGTTCTCCGCCCTGCAAATCTCCAATAATTTCATCTAAAGTATCAAATGACTCCTCTAAGCTAATCTTCTTCGCCATCCGTAGTTTCCTTTCTTCTTCCTATTTATGAACTGCGTCCTCACAATCAAGTCTGCCCGCCTGCTTGTCTTTATCACATAAACTGCGTTCATGTGCTCGTTGCGCCCTCATGGTCAAGCCCATCTGGTCCGCTTAGCTTTACCTCATCAACGGTTACAACCGCACTTCCGTCTGTCATGGACAAATTAAGCTTCTGCCCCTCTTCCAGCATTCTGGCGGAACGGATATTATTTCCCTCCATATCTGCAACATAGGAATATCCCCCCTGCAGCTTATAAAGCGGTGAAAGCCCCTTTAATTCTTCTATATAAAGAGCCATCTGGTGTTTTGCCGACACCAGTTTCTGCTGCATAAGGTTTTGCAGCCGTTCACTGCATTCCGCCAGAAAAAGCCTTCTCTGCTGTATCATATCCTGCGGACTTGCGTGGCTTAATACCGTCTCATAATGCTTTAACTTCATTTTCTGTATTTGCAGAAGATTATTCATCTGCCAGTTCAGGGAATACCGGAATTCCTGCAAAGCCATTTCAAATTCCCGGTATGAAAAAACGGCCAGTTCTGCGGCGGCAGAAGGCGTTGGCGCCCTCAAATCAGCCACATAATCTACGATTGTCGTATCCGTTTCATGGCCAACGGCTGAAATAACGGGCTTTTTACAGGCCACCACTGCATATGCCAGAGCTTCCTGGTTAAACTCCCACAAATCCTCAATGGAACCACCGCCCCTTCCAACAATAATAGTATCCACATCTGTCTTTTCAAAATACTGCAATCCGCGAATTATCGTCAAATGACCACCCTCTCCCTGTACCTTTGCCGGATACAGGACTATTTGAACATAGGGATTGCGCCTGTGTGATACATTGCAGATATCCTGAATGACCGCTCCCGTCTCGGCTGTAACCACCCCAATTTTTTTTGCATATTTAGGAATTGCTTTTTTTCTGCCGTCATCAAAAAGCCCCTCCGCTAAGAGGCGCTTTTTCAATTTTTCATATTCTTCATATAGTATGCCTGCACCGTCCTGTGTAACTGCAACGGCATACATCTGGTACTTTCCATCTCTCTCATATACACTGATGTTGCCCTGCACAACTACGCTCTGTCCTTCCTGAAGACGAAAATCAAGATTTCGGACATAGGATGCAAACATCACACAGGACAACTGTGATGACTTGTCCTTAATTGTAAAATAAATATGCCCTGATGAATGATATTTGCAGTTTGATATTTCTCCCTTGATTCGCAGTCGCTGCAAGGAATAATCTCTAACGAACATATTTTTAATATACAGATTAATCTGTGAAACGGTACAAACCTCTTCCATATCAATCTCCATTCTGGGACGGCAATTCCTTCACAACAGAGGATAAAATACCGTTGACAAAACCATAGGACTTGTCTCCCCCATAACGTTTTGCAAGTTCTACTGCTTCATTGATTGCAACACCGTTTGGAACCTCGTCATCAAAAAGGATTTCAAATACAGCAAGGCGCATTACTGTTAAATCAGCCTTTGCCAGACGGGAAATTGTCCAGCCATTTGCTTTTTCACCGATTTTCTGGTCTATCTCTTCCATATGCTCCAAAACAGCTTCATACCGCTCCCTTAACTCCGCCTTTGCCTTCTTTGTTGCGTCGGCATCCTCCATCCCTTCCAAATAAATATCTGCCTGCTCCATCCTCTCTTCCTGATTGTGAAAATCGGTTTGAAACAGCATAATATATAAATTTTCCCTGGTTCTCTTTCTCGTCATAGCCTTGTACCTTTTTCTTTCCTATTGTTATATACGATAGATTGCAGGCTTCGCCAGCAAACCTATTGTCATATATTATTCATTGCCCAGATTCACACCGGCTATTCTGACATTCACCTCCGGCACAACCAGCCCTGTCATATTTTCAATCTGCTGGCTGACCTTCTCCTGTACCTGCTTTGATACTTTCGGAATACTATAACCATATTTCATATTCACTGCAATATCTACCCTGACAATTCCTTCGTTCAGCAGCACCTTAACACCCTTTGACATATTTTTCCTGCCCAGCTTGCCAATCAGCTCATTCGTAATATTTCCAGCCATAGAATAAACGCCTTCTACTTCATTTGCAGCCAGTCCGGCAATGACAGCCACGACATCAGAGGCAATTCTGACCTCACCAATCCCCTTTTTATCTTCAACAAGTTCTCCTGTTTCCTGTTCGTTATTCACCGGTAGCCCTCCTTTACATACAGGAGTGCCGCTTTTGCCTGAAAACACACCAAAGACATTTACGGCAGCCCCTTTTTTCTATTCATTCGTTACTATTCATGGCTGTTCTAAACATCATGTATAAAACCACCCATAAATAGTAATAGTAATTTACATTATACCAAATTCCTTCGTATTTGCAATTCCTGTTTTTAATCTTCTACCTTCACAGGAGTAATAACAATATTTTGCGCAGTAATTCCCGTTTTGCGTTTCACAATATCCTCAATCTGTGCAATCTGCTGATTGGATAACTCTGCCGCATTGACAACGACATCCACATTTCCTTCGCTGATACTGACTACTGCATCTGAAAAACCCTTTGCCTCTAACATTAACTCTGCTGCATTTTCCTTTTCCGCAGCTTCTGTCAGTTGTGCCACTTCCTTAACAGCAGCCTTTTTGTCAGCAGAAGCCAAAGTCTTATTGTTTATAATTTCCAGTAAAGTTTCTTTATTTTTCGCACGGTTCTGCTCTCTTGAAAGCTTCGCAGAAGAAAAATAATCTCCGCTCAGAGTGTTCGATACCATTACTGCCTCACCCGGATTTTCTTCAGAAGCCACCACTTCCCCGTCATCATTTACAACATAATCATCTTTGCCGGAATCCTCTGCTGAAATATCCGTTTTTGTCTCTTCCTCTTGTTTGTTTTCAGCAGAAGTTTCTACGGAATCTTTCTCGTCCTTTTTATCTTTTTCATCTTTTTCAGAATCATCTTTCTGTGATGTATCCGTCACAGATTTTTCTTTATTCTGAGAAGATACCAGACCACTGGTGCTAATCTCCTGTCCGGTAAAATTCAAATACCCTGCCACCACAATCATGATTGCCAACGCGGTAACAATAATCTGGTTCTTTCCTACAATTTTCTTCACTTAGCCCTCCAATCCCTGTCGGTACGCATCCTCCCCAACAGATTTTACTCCATTTTCATTACTTTAATCTTATGTGTCTCTACTTGAAATAATGCCTGAATCGCTTCAATAATTTCTGCTTCCTTTTTACTGGAATCTATCCCCTGTGCCACGACAACAACACCTTCGATTTCCGGTGAGTGAACCTGTACGACATATGGGCTTTCCTCTCCCCCCTGTTTTACCAGAATGCTCTCCTCCTTCAACTGGTACTCAGAGTCTTTTCTGCTGCCCCCTGCCTGATCCTGTTCGGAAGAGTCATTCTTTGTCAAATTATCATCCTGTAATGTGATTTTTTCCTCCGAGGAAGCAAGTGTAAGCATTACCTCTACCTTCCCAATCCCTTCTACCTTGGACAATATTTCTGCTGTTGCCTCCCCCTGACGTTTTGCGTATTTTTCCATTGCCTGAAACAATACATCTCCCTCTCCGCTGTTTTCCACCGCCTCTTCCTCCCTTCCCGATGTACTGTCTCCTGACGGAAGGGAAAGTACGAGAAGCATCACGCCGAAAAACACCAAAAGCACCAACCGGAAAAAACCAACCTTCCTGACAATTTCCCTTATTTTTATTTCCATATGTGCACCTTATCCTTCCCCACAATAAAACTGCTGCATATATCTTTGCGCAAAGCCTTCGCATTTTTGGAAGTATCTTCCTGCCTTATTTTATTATTTTCCCCTATTATTACTGCCTCGATGGAAATCCGCTCATCCTGCTGCCCTGCTTGTGGCCCCTCTTCCGTCAGAACAGAAACCTCTTCAATTTCCCACTCCCCGCCAGACCATGCAAGCTCCACATTTGCCTCTTTTATTCCCACCCCGTGTCCTTCTGCCATATCCTCCACCTGTCCCAGCAAAGCCTGTTTATACTCCTCTTCTACCATACCTGCAAACTTTTCATCTGCAATCTTCATCTCCTCCTTGATTTCATCCAAATCCATTTGTAATACTTTTTCCTCTAAAATATCATACCACCTGCTTTCATATTCTAGTAGGTTCAAAATAGGAGAAAGCAGCAAAAGTATCAGAATGATACCGCTAAAAAACTGAAAATACTGGTTGTATTTCGGATTGGTAATCAAACCTTTCAATGCCGACACAATCACTACATAGACCAGAATATTCTGCACCAGTTCTTTCATCCACCCACCCCGCTTGTCATGGCACTCATCAGTGCAATTGAAATCACAAACATCATACAGCCTACAAAGACAGCATACGTTAAAAGCTTCAATGCCTCTACCATTGCGCCAATACATGCAACTACCCTTGTATCGGATACCGGCTGTAAAACTGCATTGCTAAGCTGAAAAAGAAAACGGCTCACTACCAGCCGCAGTAAGGGAATTCCACAGTAAAACAGTACAACAATCACACCTGCTATCCCAACTGCATTTTTTACTAGAGTCCCAGCACACAGGACTGTACTTACCACACCGCTAATTGCATTCCCCACTCCCGGAACTGCCCCCGACAATTTGATGACTGCGGAGCTTTCTAACTTTGAAGTAACCGGAACAATCAATCCCTGAATCACATTAAAGCCCATAACGATACCAAACATCGTTTTCATGACAAACTTTACCACATCATGAATTAATTCCGCCATTTTCGTAAACATATCACGCTCCGACAACTGATTTGCAATCCGCAGCAAAAAATAAATGTGAACCGCAGGAAGGGCAAATTTCACCAGTACATAATCTACAATGGTTAACATCGCAAGCGTAAACTGATAATATATTCCTGAAGCTGCCGCCCCCTGTGAAAATGCCATTGTCATAAAATAAGACGGAAATAAAACCTTCATAAAATCCAATAACTGGCTCAGTGTGTTTTCTGCTATTTCTGCCACCTGCACAAAAGCAGTCAGTAATACAGAAAAAAATAAAAGATATACTGCATAAAATGCTGTTTCTGCCACTTGCTTCCCCTGCAAAAGACTGGCAAAATTTCCAAGAACTGCTCCGATGACAGCAAGCAGAATCAGATAAATATACATCTTCCGTTCCTCTGCAAAATTAGCTGCCAGTCCGTCACAGATTGTCCTAACTGCTGACTCAACCGAAAAGGGCATCTGTCCATGCAGCAGGCTGCCCACACAATCCGAAAAGGAGAAGGTATTATTCCCTAGCATCTGATTCGTCATCTGCTGTATCTCTTCACTTGAAATCTCATCCCAAATCCGGTCTGCCTCTTCCATACTCCCCCTCTTTTCCATGTCTTTTCATGTATCAATCGTTTATATGCTGCTAATGGTATCAATCAGTGTCATTAAAATTGGAATACTAACTGCCAGAATCATCAGCCTGCCATAGAACTCAATTTGGTTCGCCACTGCATGATATCCGGCATCATTGCACAGATTTGCCCCAAACTCTGCAATATACGTGATTCCTATCATCTTTAATAAAATTCCAACATATAGCGATGCACTTCCCAAATATGACTCTACCTGATGAACCATAGCCACGATTTCTTCAATCTTACCCAATGACAGGGACAGTAAAATCAAGCAGGCAGACAAAATCACTAACATTCCGATTTCTGCCTTTTCTTTTTGCAGAGGGATTGCTAAAAATACTGCCATCACTCCGATAATTGCAACCTTAAGCATACCTTCCTCCTTTTTCTGCATGCATACGGATTTTTTGCTAAAAATCCCCTCTCCACTGCATCACAATGCAAACAGGGACTGTATTGTCTCAAATAACTCTGATATGTATGGAACGACCCACAAAAGCACAAGAATCAGTCCAGCAAGGCTCACTAAAAAAGCCTGCTCTTCTCTCCCTGAATGTTTTAAAACCTGTCCAAGCACAGATACCAGAATCCCCACTGCCGCTATTTTAAATATCAGATTAATCGTCATAACCCTGTATCGCCTTTCTGTTATTTCCCTTTCAGAAACTTTCCACCAACCCATCATTTTGTTACGATTCATGGCCGCTCTAAGCACCATACGTAAAATTTTTATACAAGCACCAATGCCAGAAAGAGTCCTGCCGTAATCCAGACCACCATACTTACCTTCGCCTTTTCCCGGTATTCCTGTTTTGCCTGCAAAAAAATCCCATGCAAACGCTCCTGAAAAATATGCAATGTATGAAGCTGCGTCTGCCTGTCGGTATTTCCTATATTCTCACCAATCGCCAAAAGCAGCTCCCTGTCCTCTTCCTTTAAACATTCCATTCCCATCACCTCTTTTAACTCCTTTTTCCAGTGATAATAAAAGCCTTGTCCATCATATTCCTGAAGACGGTCGTGCATATTTCGCCAGAGTCCCTCAAAATATCTGCTGCGCAGTACCAGTTTGTCCGATAGTTCAATGATGTCACAGCCAGAATATTCAATCTCCCCATATAGAAACTGCAATGCCTGCTCCAGCTCCCCCAAAATTCTGATTCTGGTCGCATACCGTAACACGGCATATCCCCCCAGACCGCTGCAGCCTGCCAGAACCAGAAGAATGCCACATACCTTTAACATACATTTCTTTCGGATATCCCGTTGAGCCGCTGCCCGTCCAGTAATACCGAACCCCTCTCATCAAAAATTGCACCGATTTGTCCTACTTCACCGGGCTGCAAAAGTATATACCGCTTAAATGCCCTTTCTTTTACCAGCCTGCCAAGCACCGGCTTATTTTTTATATCATCCATGGAATTTCCATGCGCCGTTGCCAAAAGATAGATTCCACAGTTCATGACATATTCCATCGCTGCCACATCCTCCCCTGAGCCAACCTCATCTACTGCTATCACCTGCGGCGCCATCGAACGAACCATCATCATCATCCCTTCTACCTTAGGACAGCCATCTAAGATATCTGTCCGGCATCCCAAATCATTCTGCGGCACTCCCATGTAGCAGGCGCCCAGTTCGGAACGCTCATCTACCACACCTACCGTCATACCCTCCAGATGTCCGCATCCATTTGACAACTGCCGTATCAAATCCCGGAGCAATGTTGTCTTTCCACAGCGCGGCGGCGAAATAATAAGCGTATGGCATATCTCCTGTTCCTGTAGCAAATATGGCAATACTCTCTTTGAACAGCCAATCACCTCATGTGCCAGCCGGATGTTCAGAAAAGAAATGTGCTTCATATTTTTAGCGCCTTCCCTTTCCCAAATCATCTTTCCCGCTACACCAATACGATGCCCTCCCTGTATGGTAATGTAACCCTGGCGGATTTCCTCTTCAAAGGCATACATGGAATAATTACTGACATATTCCATCGTTTCCTTAATCTCTCTCTGACTAACCAAAAACGCCTTTCTGGTGTCATGCGTCAGCCCTCCACCGCTATCCAGAAAATATTCCTTTCCGTGGTACACCACTATAAGCGGCGCCTGGGCACGCAGCCTGATTTCCTGCAAACCATTAAAATCTAATTTACAGCCATTAAAAAGCTCCCTAAGCTTCGTTGAAAGAATACGGTAAATTTCCGCTGTCCGTTTGTCCCTGTTTATCCTGTCCAACATCTCACCTCCCACTACTCCATATATATGCCTGGACAGGCAAATTATTACTGAATGATTTTATTTACTATTATTGGTCACTTCCGGCTATACTGTACCTTTCATTGAATAGACTTTACACTCCAAGCGTGATATAATACAAGTACTTTACAAACATCACTACAAAGGAGCGTGATAACATGGCACTGACTAATGAAGATTTATTGGCATTATCTAATATGATAGATAAAAAACTAGATGCACGGTTAACCCCCATCGAAAATAGATTACAACGAATTGAGGTTGATCTGTTAGAGCAAAATATTGTACCAAGATTAGATACCATCACATCTTGCTATACTGATACATATGATCGTTACAAAGATTATGCAGACAGAATGGAAGCTGTATTTGACGATGTAGAGCTGCTCAAAAAAGTTGTGTTAGAACACAGTCAAAAGCTTAAGAACATATCATAAGCACTATATGCATACATTACAGATGCTATAATAGACACGCGTATTTTTACGAGAATAAAACAGAAAGCGGGGATTTGATTATGGATTACGGTTTAATTGGAGAAAAATTAGGACACAGCTATTCAAAAGATATTCATGAAATGTTGGCAGATTATACATATGATTTATGTCCTCTTTCCAAAGAAGCATTTAAAATATTTATGGAAAAACACGAATTCAAAGCCATCAATGTCACAATTCCATACAAGCAGGATGTTATTCCTTATCTTGACGAAATGGACGAAAATGCCAAAGCCATTGGCGCTGTAAATACCATTGTAAATAAAGATGGAAAATTATATGGACACAATACCGACTTCTCCGGTTTCCTCTATATGTTAAAAAAGCATTCGATTGACGTCACCGGCAAAAAATGTATTGTACTCGGCGATGGCGGCGCATCCAAAGCAGTTGTTGCGGTATTAAAGAAACTTGGTGCAAAAGAAATTGTTATTGTAGATATTATTAAAACAGAATCCGCTATCACTTATGAAGAATGTTTTGAAAAACATACCGATGCAGAATTTATTGCCAATACAAGCCCGGTCGGTATGTATCCTAAGTGCGATGCCAGTCCGGTTGATTTGACACAATTTCCAAAATGCCAGGCAGTTGCCGATGTTATCTACAATCCACTGGAAACAAAGCTAATCACGCAGGCAAAAGAACTTGGGATGACCGGGGTCAACGGCCTTGAAATGCTGGTTGCCCAGGCACTTTATGCCGTAGAATTCTTCCTTGATACAAAACTGGAGGAATCAAAAATTGATGAAGTTTTCCAGAAAATCTATCAGGAGAAAAAGGATTGAAATTTCCTATACGGTGAAAAAAAGGGGAATGCCGGCGCATTCCCCTTACAAAAATATTCCTTTAGGATTATTTTTACATTATACTCTCTTAAGATACTCACCGGTACGTGTATCAATCTGAATGACATCACCTGTCTCAACAAAGAGCGGAACATTTACCTGTGCGCCTGTCTCAACGATAGCCGGCTTATTTGCGCCCTGTGCTGTATCACCTTTAAAACCAGGCTCTGTCTCGGTAACCTCTAGTTCCACAAAGAGCGGCGGCTCAATCGCAAATACTGCCCCACCATGGGAAAGCATCTTAACCATCTCATTCTCTTTTACAAACTTTAAGGAATCTCCAACCTGATCTGCCGTCATATCAATCTGGTCATAAGTCTCTGTATTCATAAAATGATACATATCATCACTGTATAAATACTGCATATCTGCACGCTCAATATGTGCCTGCGGACACTTCTCTGTTGGACGGAATGTCTTCTCTACAACACCGCCGCTCTTAATATTCTTTAACTTTGTTCTAACAAAAGCAGCCCCTTTACCCGGCTTAACATGCTGAAACTCAATAACCTGATATACGTTGCCTTCAAATTCAATTGTTAAACCATTTCTAAAATCTCCTGCTGATACCATGATAAAATCCTCCTTAATGTAATTGCAGACAAACAAGCACCTGCAAAATCCTTTTATCAGTGTACCTCATTTTCTTTGGCATTTCAAGCCCTATTCGTCTTGAATTATATTTCAACTTCTCTGTCCCAAAACCCCATGGTCCATCTCATACACTTCATCACACAGGATATCAATATCCTCATGGTTATGGCTGGCAATCAGCAGAGTCTTTCCCTGTTCCTTCAATTCCAGAAACAGTTTCCGCATATCCTCCACTCCCTGGTTATCCAGTCCATTCATCGGTTCATCAAACACCAGTATTTCCTGGTCTTCCATAAACGCCTGTGCAAGCCCCAGACGCTGCTTCATGCCTAGCGAATACTTCCTAACCTTTTTTCTGCTTCCCGGCTCCAGCCCAACCCGCTCCATTGCCCTGCAGACAGCCTCTTTCCCTGCCCTGCCATTGATATCCGCAAGATACTTTAAATTCCGGTATCCCGAAAAATTTCCCAGAAATCCTGGTGTCTCGATGATGCTGCCGATATTTTCAGGAATGTCAATATCCTTTCCAAGCTCTTTTCCATCCACAATAACCTTCCCTTTGTCTGCCGAATAAAAACCACAAATCAGTTTAAACAGCACCGTCTTGCCACTTCCATTTCTTCCCACTATCCCTACAATGCTTCCATTTTTTATCTTTAAGGAGACGTCACTTAAAACCGTCTCCTTCCCAAATTTCTTTGATACTTTCTCAACAATAATCCGCTCTTCCGCCATAAAATCCCCCTTCTTTTATTTGACCAGTTCTATTTTCCGGTGTCTGATAAGCAACAGCACCACCACCACTAATACCAGCACTGCCACCGCCAGCACTGCCATCCGTCCCCCTGATTCAGACAAATCCAAATGGGACAGGTTATTCCAACTCTGAGGGGAATAGTCTAGCAGCTTCCTAATCCCCGAAAACAGGCTTTTCTCCAAAAAAATCCATCCCAGGCTCCATGCCGTGAGTACCACCGTCCCAAGCCTTCCACCACTCAGCCCATTTAGCAGATATTCCACCAGCCCGTAAATGCAGCCTGTCAGAAAAAACAGAACCGCTGAAACCGTAACCGCCTGCCACGGCATGTAATTCCTGAGCACAGCATCAGACACACCAATCGAAAACCTATACCCCAGGCCGACAGCCTGATTTGATGCAATACTGCCCCACACTTTTCCCCATCCTCCTGCCATAATGCCAGGAAAGGAAGTCAGGAAAGAAAATAACACCTGCTCCGACACGAATACAATTCCCATCAGAAAAAGCGCCATAATATGACCCGTGCCACATGCCGTCATACTTTTCCCCCTCTGCAGCAAAAACCTCTGCCCCTCCCCTTTTAGCGGGACGTCACTGTACAGGAGGATCAGCAGCAGGAAGGCAATATTGCAGTAAGTAACATCCGAAAAATAAAAGGGCAGTACCGCCGGTGTAATGGCAAGTCCATAATCTGCGGCAAACCCCCGTATGGGACGCATTGCCATATCCATAAACAGAAAAGATACCAGCGACAGCACCGCAAACCGCGACGAAAAAAGCATCAGCCGGAATTCGTAGAAAGCGATTTTTAACACGCGCATGATTTTATTCATCCTGTCCACCTCCAAAAATCCCTGTCCTGCGCAGACACAGGACAAACAATGCCCACACAGCCACTGCAAAACACACCATGAACACAGCAACCCTCCAAATTACCCCCCATTCCGAAATTCCTTTAAATTCCTGCATCCCACTGAGGTCAAACACTATCCTCGGCTGCAGCCAGAGCGGAATCCACTCCACCCAGACCAGAACATGCTGGTTAAAATACCACAGAAGCAGGGGCAGGGCAAGCATCACCCGTCTCTTTGGCACAAAAAAGGAAAAAGCAAACGTCACCACAGAATAAAACATGGAGCGGAAGCCTGCCAAAAAAACCAGCGTAGCTAAAAACTCCATGTTCCGGCCTGACTGCAGAAGCCTGCTCCTTGTCCAGCTTGCCACACTATCCGGGTTCCATGGGAACAAAGGAACCTGCAGCGCCATAGAAACCAACAGCACCGCAAACAGCATGCCGACACATCCCACCAGCCAGGATGCAATGCTGACCTGCATCGTCCGAAGCCCCGCATACCGTCTTGCCCCCATGCGCTGAATCCGCATATAAACGGCATTTTCCCCATAATCCTGTGCGTACAGGCCTGCACCCGCAAAAATAGCGCAACACAGTCCCACACACTGCATCTGCGGTATCCCACCCGTTAAGTAATAAATGGCATCACCATGCAGCGCTTCTCCCGACTGCCACTCCGCAAGAAGATACTCATCAGAACAGGTATCCATCAAAAAAAAGACAGCCGACACAACCGTCAGGACCAAAAACACCCCTGGCGAAAGCCAACGGAATCCCTCCCATGCCAGCTTCTTAAAATCACCTCTGCTGCTTTTCTGGCATAACTGTTTGGTTTTTCCACCTTCTTTTTGCAATATTGTCATTGCTGCACCCCCTCCCGGATGCATTCCCCTGTAAAGGCATCATATGTAAAATGCGTATATCTCCCCGCACTGTTGTCGTACACTTTAATTTCCCAAAACGGGGCAATCACCGGCTGTATTTTCCCATCCGCACCGTCTGAAAAGTACCCTGTATACAGCAGTTCAATATCCGTAACCACACACTGCTCCGTCCTAAGCTGCCTGTCATAAAATTCTCCCACCTGCTTTAATGCCTCATTCGGGCTGGTCACCGGCATTTTTTCTTGATATACCTCTCCCGGATACCGCAGGTTAGAACAGTCCAAACCAACAATGCCATCCCTGCTAATTACCAGTTCCTGCGCATGCTCTGATATGGCTTTCAACATTTTCCCCGGCATGGAACTCCAGTAACACAGTTCATCCACCGTTACATCATTTTCCACCATATAATCCAGGCTTAAATTTTTAAAGGGCAGGCCATTTATATCATAGTAAAAATAAAAAACAGCATAGTTTTCCTTTGGTTCCTCTGCCTCCATCCATGGCTGTGACTTGTTCAGCAAAGCAATCGTTTCCTTGTCAACAACAACATAATCATAGCCTCCATATACAGAACGCCCTGTCATCTCCTGCAAAAACTCTTTCATCTTTTCCACGTTCTCCTCCGCCTCTTCCAAAAACTCTATTTCACCAGAACCTCTATAATTTTGAACATGTGTCCTGACATTTACTGCCCTGTTAGATAATGCACTCACTTTTCCTTTTTCAACTGTAATGCCAGGCGAGTTAAATCCTGTTTTTTCTGCAACCCCTCTCTTATAGTCTGACCATTCTGCATGGAATGAATAGGAACTTCCATTTTCCCCTTCGTATTCTTGCCGAATATTTGCATCAGATTTATTTAATTTGAATTGATTATCCGGAAATTTCCCCGGTACAATTTTATTTAGCATCTCCTGCCATTCCCCAAAGCTGTGAAGGGATACAGTCGGTGCTTTTAGAAACTTTTTTTCTGACGCTTTATCTGTTTCACATACAATTTTTAAATAATATGAGGAAAGCCCCTTTTCATACTTTTCCTTTGCCGTCACATCTGCATCTACTACAAGATTTTCGGCCATTTGAAATGATGCATGGCCTCCCTTTATTTCCTCCTCAGTCAGCTCTGTCCTGTTTCCAACGCTATTCTCTGGCTTTTCCGGACCTTTTTCCGTCCCACATGCTGCCAGGATGACGGAACATGCCAAAAGAAATACTACGGGAATATACTTCATTCCTTTCAAAATTATCTCCCCCTTCATATCAAGATACAACAGGAAGCAGCAAAATCAAATAACGCCCTGCTACTTCCCACTTTATACAGATTTGTTATTCCGCCATCAAGGCTCGAAGGTATATGATACTGATAATGATGATGACTGTGAACCCTTCGCTAAGGAGAAAGACGGACAAAACTTATTGCCTTTCATACCTTTTCCTGATAAATACTCCAATGTCTTCATTGTCCCTGCTGAAACACCACTAAAACGCCCCTTGTCTGTGCTCACTATATTATCCTTCGTATTTTTAATGTATACAATAACTGTGTCAGTTGCCGGGATTCTGCTTTTAAACGTAATATACCCATTACTTCCGGTCGCACTAGTTTTTTCTGTTTTAGTTTCTGAATCTACTGTAAAACCCTGTTGTAATGTTACACTTCCTGAACTCGTATCATATACTGCTGCATTTGCAGTTGTGATGATGCCTGATGCCATTAATGTTGCCGTCAATATTGTAATTGCAATATTTTTTCTTTATAAGGTCATAACCTTTTCCTCCCTTTCAATGTGGAAATCAGAAAAAACTGATTTTCTATGTTACTCCTGATATCCTTCTGTTGCTGGTGTCTTGTCTGCAAAACACTTGTTTACTGTTTTTTAGATTTTTGCTCTTATGTTTGATTCCTTCTCCTCCTTCCTATCCGCCAAAAAAACGTTTTAAAACTTCCCAAATTGAGCCAATATCATATGGCATCATGCCTGCATCACCTCCTTATATTTCCAGTGTAGCAGGTATAAACACATATTTCTATAGCAATGTTCTGAACGACATGTTTTTGTTCTGAACGACACGTTTTCTCCAAAAACTTATTACTTACTAGTACAACGAAAATTAAGTTTTGGATAGTTTGACGCAGAATATTTTTCTGAGAGTGCTGCTTCACAAACGCAGGCGTAGCGGTGGCTACGTCGAGGCTTGGGGAGTAGTGCTATCAGGAAAATAAGCAAGTCAAACTGCCAATTGCTTAATATTCGTTGTACTAGTCATTAATTCCATCTTCATATGCATGGTATGCCTTCCAAATCCCACGTTATCATTCCATGATATCTGTCCACTATCGCTTTAATATTCTGAATGCCTATCCCCTTCTCTTCCATCTGCATCCTAAAATAACTGACAACTGCATCCACAACAGAATTTCCCGTGAAAACCATGCTGACCCGGCGTTGCATTTTTCCAAGGCTTTGTACATATTCCTGTAATGATTCCCAGTCACCCGTTGCACAGATCTGGTTCATATAATTTACATGGTGTCTGTAATCATGCCGGAATCCCCTTAATTCCTTTGTTTTATAATATAATTCCTGATAGCGGTTTTCCTGCTGTTCCCGATATTGCTCATTTACCCTGCTCTTCACCAGAAAACGCATAATTCCAAATAGAAATATGTTATTCTTAATTACTTCCGCCGCTTCCGATAAAAAACAAATACTAACTCGTTCATATGTATCTCTCCTCTCTTTTGCCAGTGTAAATTATAAACTTCTTCTTAAAGCCTTCTTCCTTGGAGTATAACACAAAAAAATGCAAAATTTACAACTATTATTGTGCATATAAATAAGCGCACCACCACATACTGAAAACTTTCCTGTCATGTAAAAAGACGTATGTTTTCCATACGCCTTTTTACCGTTACTTTTACAGTAAATTTTTATACATAGGATGCCATATCTTCCCTATATCTATGGTACTTTTCCAAAAAATCAGTCTCAAACTTCCTTCCGACAGCCAGTCTTGTCCCATCCTGCATGACTACATTACGTCTTACTACTTCGCTGATTCCTCCCAGATTTATCAGATAGGATTTATGTATCCGGCAAAATCCGTAGGAGCCAAGCCTTTCTTCCCATATATGCAAAGTATCCCTCGTAATGTACTTTCTCCCATTCCCAAGATGTATATTTACATAGACATGTTCTGCACTGATATAAAGGATTTCCCAAATTTCTACTTCTCTCTCTTTCCCCTCCGATTTTACCGTCATCTTTTGGCAGACACGATAACGTCTTATCATTTTCTCCAGTAATTTTTCCAGAACCTGCCGCCTGACCGGTTTTTTCAGAAATCCCAATACATTTTCCCCAAAAGCCTCCTGCATCCATTCTTCATGATTTGTCACGAAGACAATAAAAGTATTGCTTCCTTTCTCTTCCAGCGCTTCCTTGACATCCAGTCCACTTACTCCATCCATTTCAATGTCAAGAAAAATGCCATGAAAATGAGTCTCCACCCCTAAAAGTGCTTCTCCCTTTCCAAATTCATAAATCCGGTAAGAATATCTGTTGTTCTCTAAGCACTCTTCAACAAGCGTCCGCAGCTCTGTCCGTGCGTTCATTTCATCTTCACAAATTGCAATCTGTATCATCCTAACCTCCTTATACTTCCAAAGGACATCTTCTCAAACTTCAAACTGCCTGAATAATCTTATCCGCCACCTCTGCCGGTGTACACCCGTCTGTCGTAATCTCCACATCAGCCGCCGCTTTATATTTTGGATGCCTCTCCTCCATCAGTTTCCTGATATAAGGTATATTCATATTTCCATTAAGCAGCGGACGGTTTGTACTGTCCTTTACATGTTCATAAATTGTTTCCGGCGTTGCCGTCAGAAATACCACCGTACCAATCTGCTTCATCTTTTCCACATTTTCCTCACGCATTGCCATTCCTCCGCCACACGCCACAATGCATGGCTTCATTCCGGCAAGTTTGTCAAGCGTCCCTGTCTCCATCTGACGAAAATATGCCTCGCCCGACTGTTCAAAAATCTCCGGGATGCTTCTTTGCTCCTGCTCCACAATCATGGCATCCGTATCAACTTCTTCTGCATCCAGCTTTCTGCCAAGCTCCCTTGATGTGCTTGTCTTGCCTACTCCCATAAATCCAATTAAAAATAAATGCTTCTGCAAATCCATAACAATCTATCCTCCAAAATCTAATCTAAATGCAGTATTTCCATTCCCTGACGAAGCCTGCTTACTTCAATCTGTCCCGGCGCACTTTCCTTTCCGGTACAGCCAAATGTCACAGCAGATCCAAAAGCCTCTCCAGCCACTCTCGTTACTGTTCCAAGTGCTCCCATTGACATCGTAATAATCGGTTTATCCATGATCAGCCGATTGGCTAAAAGTGTTGTTTCCATTAAACAAATCACATCTTCTTTCTCCTGCGGCATGACGGCAAGTTTTAAAATCCCTGCCCCCATCTTATCCATAAAAAATAATCTGCGTAAAATTTCTTCTCTGGATGGTGTCTTTTCAAAATCATGGTAGGAGCCAATAACTGCCACTTCCTTTGATAACTCTCTGATTAAATTTTTTACTGGCTGGTTACAGCTATCGGGAGATTTCCACTCTTTCCGTTTTCTCTGCATTTTATCATAACCACGGAAAACCTCTACATCAATTAAATCCACACAGCCGCTCTTTGCCATATGAAGCAGCAGACCTTCATAATTTTCAAAAGAGATTTCCTGCTCCCCGCCTTCCCTTGCTGTCCGGAATGTAAACAAAAGCGGGATTTTCCCAAGAATACTTTGCAATAAGCTTGCCGTCTGTGCAACTTTGCCAAAATCCCAGACATCTTTATAAAAGTCAACACGCCATTCTACCATGTCTACTACATCCCCGCCCATTTCCTGCGCTTTATTTAAAATCTGCTCCTGTGCCTGCTCTACAATAGGAACACATACTTTTGGAATGCCACTTCCAATCTCCAAATCTTTTACCTGAACCATGTTTTCCCTCATTTCTGCGCTATCTTTTGCGCATAATGTAATGTTTGTGTCGCAACGCAGACACAAACCTGTCGATTGAAAAATTTCTTTTTCACTCTTTCAATCATGCCAGCTTTGCAAAGCCAAACTTTGTTTGGCTTACACAAAACAATCAACGAAGAACTCTGGTTTTGCGTTCTTCCTGTGTGGAGCTTTCGTATTTCTTTGTCTGCGTTTTTTCCAGACTTAGAAATTCTCTTCACACTTTCCTTACTTTTCTCTATATATTAAAAATGCCGCCTTCCTCGATATCCCACGAAAAAGGCAGCACTTTTACTTAGAACGATTCGTTCCTTATTCATCTTTTAATGAATCTTTCACGCCCGCTACAACCGCAGATACTGCCGCCACAACGACAACAACTGCTACTATCACGACCGCTACAACTCCTGCTATGAATGTCATATTCGCCACCGCCTTTCTTATAAGTCTGTGTAGCGCACCATTCAGTCAACTTCTATCTAATCGGATATCTGCACAAGCAGACATACCAGTATCTTGTCCCGTTGAAAACCAGACAAGCACATCAGATTAGTTATCAATAAACTTCTCCTCACCATTCCAGCTGTAAAGCTTACGAACTTCCTCGCCAACCTTCTCTGACGGATGCTCAGCTGCAAGTTTTCTAAGAGCCTTAAAGTGAGCCTGTCCGCCTGCTGCTGACATGTCAAGAAGAAAGTCCTTTGCAAAAGAACCATCCTGAATATTAGCAAGAATCTGCTTCATAGCCTTCTTTGTATCCTCTGTTACAATCTTAGGGCCTGTGATATAATCACCATACTCAGCTGTATTAGAAATAGAATATCTCATGCCTGCGAAACCTGACTGATAAATCAAATCAACAATCAGCTTCATCTCATGGATACACTCAAAATATGCATTTCTTGGATCATAACCTGCTTCACAAAGTGTCTCAAAACCTGCCTGCATCAGTGCACATACACCACCACAAAGTACAGCCTGCTCACCAAAAAGGTCAGTCTCAGTCTCTGTACGGAAGGTTGTCTCAAGAACACCAGCTCTTGCCCCGCCAATGCCTAACGCATAAGCAAGTGCCATCTCCTGTGCCTTTCCGGTAGCATTCTGATGTACTGCTACAAGGCAAGGAACCCCCTTACCTGCCTGATACTCAGAACGTACTGTATGTCCCGGTCCCTTAGGAGCAATCATTGTTACATCAACATCTGCCGGTGGGATAATCTGGTTGAAGTGAATTGCAAAACCATGAGCAAACATTAACATATTGCCGGCTTCCAAATTCGGCTCAATATCTTTCTTATACATAGCTGCCTGTTTCTCATCATTAATCAAAATCATGATAATATCAGCCTGCTTTGCTGCCTCTGCTGCTGTGTATACTTTAAATCCCTGCTTCTCAGCCTTTTCCCATGACTTGGAACCTTCATAAAGTCCAATAATAACATTACATCCTGACTCCTTTAAATTAAGTGCATGGGCATGACCCTGACTGCCATAACCAATGATAGCAATTGTCTTGCCTTCCAAAAGGGATAAGTTACAATCATCTTGATAAAAAATTCTTGCATCTGCCATTTTCTTTTTCCTCCTAAATAAATTAAAATAACATTTTATGCAAAGCGCATAGCTTGTATGACCGGGCTGATGCATACGTTTCAACCCACCTGCATCCAGGCAATGGCGTTTTACTCCTAATCCATTTCTTCGAACATATCCTCGGCTCCACGGCTTAATCCCGCAATACCTGTCCGAACCATTTCCTTAATATCGTAACCATCTAACAGCTTTACAAAAGCATTCAGCTTATTCTGGTTACCCGTTAATTCAATCATCATAGTATTGATTCCCACATCTACAATCTTAGCGCGGAAAATATCTGCAATCGCCACAACAGCTGGTCTTTCCTCTGCTGTCACTCCTACCGTAACCAAAATCAGCTCCCGGCAAACCCTGTGTCCACTCTTTAACACCTTTACACAACGGACATCCTCTAACTTTGCCACCTGCTTTTCAATCTGATCTAAAACCTGTTCTTCTCCATGTACGACAACTGTCATACGGGAATAGGCGGAATTTTCTGTTTCTCCAACCGTCAGGCTGTCAATACTGTATCCCCTGCGGCTGAACAGACCGGATACCCTGCTGAGTACACCTGATGTATTATCCACCAAAATTGATAAAACACGCTTATTCATACGCCACCTCATTTTCGTCTTGCGACGTTTTTATATAGAAAACTGCATCACATCTGATTGTATCAATATGCGCTTATCTTGTCAAGAAATAAAGAACATTGACACTAACTGTTTTCAGTGTTATTATATGTAGTATCGAAAACTACATTATTTTGGTTTTTAATCTACTTCACATTGTTGTTTCATATTTTAGATGTATTTTGCACATTCTATTGATATACTTACATTAATTTCAAGGAGGCTGCCTATGTCATATTTGATTCTTTGCGACAGTTGCACAGACTTTACCAGAAAAATGATGGAAGATTCCCATTTTATCCGAATTCCACTTACTCTTCATATCGGCGAAGAGGATATTATTGATGACGAGACTTTTGACCAGAAGTCTTTTCTGCAAAAGGTGGCCGCATATCCTGATTGCCCGAAATCTTCCTGTCCGGGTCCAGAAAATTACATGGAATATTTTGAGCAGGCTGACGATATTTATATCATCACTCTGTCCTCTCATCTGAGCGGCTCCTATAACAGTGCAGAGCTTGCCAGAAAAATGTATCTGGATGAACATCCTGACAAAAAGGTTCATGTATTTGATTCCAAATCTGCTTCAGCCGGTCAAAGCCTAATTGCACTGGAAGTCAGGAAACGGGCCAAAGCCGGAATATCATTTGAACAAATCGTAGATGAAGTTTCTGGTTTTATTGACAGCATGGGAACCAAGTTTGTGTTAGAAACTTTAGAAGTCCTGCGCAAAAACGGACGTCTTTCCAACATAACTGCATTACTTGTAAATGCACTGAATATCAAACTTGTTATGACCTCTGACGGAAATGGCCAAATTGATAAATGTTCTCAGGCACGCGGCATGAAAAAAGCAATCGAAAAACTTGCTGATGCAATTTGTGAGGATGCAGTAGATTCCAAAAACCGTACCCTGTTCATCTCCCACTGCAACAATGCAGAGCGGGCGGAATTTGTAAAGGAAACGATTCTTGGAAAAATAGAATTTAAAGATGTAATGATTGCCGAAACCGGAGGAATCAGTTCCCTCTACGCAGCGGACGGCGGTATCGTAGTTTGTTACTAGTGTCTTGTCTCGTTGATATTTGGTAAAACAACGTAGCAGATGTGCAAATAGACAAGTTGGTTTGCCTAATTATCAATGAGACAAGACACTAGCCCTTGACTGTTTTGGTATAGGTTCTGCCATTTTTCCGGTAACGGAAGTGCAGCGTCTTCTCACTGTACTTTAGCTCTAGCAGTGTACAGCCAGAAGGCGCTTTATATATGCTCTTTAATTTTTTATTGTTAAGCTGGAACAGGTAAATTTGATTTTTCGCCAGTATATAATATTTGCTGCCAGATTTTTGTACCATACCCTGCACGGCAAGCTTCTTTACACATTCTGCTTTTCCTGCTGTCAGTGATTTTCGTGTATAAATCCCTGTCTTATCTGCATATACAAATTTACCAGACTGGTAACAAAACTCATTTTCTACCTTATTCCAAAATGCATTATCATACTTGGTATCTTTTGCCAGTCCTGAATTGCCACCATTATGACCTCCCTCTTTCATTCCTTTGTCACTCAGTAAAAAATATTTATGGAATACAACACCAAAATACTCTTTGGAATTTCTTTCATTTAATGGGTCATCCCATGTCACATCCACGTGATACCATTTGGAACCTATTTTGACCAGATTCCACATATGGTTCATTTTTTTAGAACTATAACATTTGGAAGAAATCCCTGCTTTCTCTAGGAGCATTTTATAAGTTACAGAATATCCCTGACAGTTTGCCTTGTTTTCAATTAACGCCCCTACCTCGGTCAGACGGGAATTTCTGCTTTCTGAATCATTATAAACAATCGTTTTAACAAGATAATCGTGCAAAATCAATGCTTTCTCTACGTCCGTCATTTTTGAATTTATCTTAGAAAGCGCCTTCCCTGCTGCCGCATCAATCTGCCCACGCTGCTTTTCTATCTTCCTGGTATTAACCACACCATCTTTCATATATTCCGGTAAATATGTTAAATCCAGCCGGACAATCTGTTCTGTGGTAGAAACACTAACTACGCTGTACTGCCTTCCTGTATAGAAAAGACCTGGCGTAGCGTTAATTATCTCCTCCATCAGCGTATCAATTTGATTCCTGTTCTTATTATACACATGAAAAGGCTTCATATCTACGGATGTCCTGCCACTCTGATAGGCATCCGTTACCGCCTGCCTGATTTTCTTTTCTGTCGCTTTCGAAACTGTCGTTTCCGCGCCCGCAGCATATACTCCCGTCCCTCGCCAAAAAAAGATTCCGCCCAAAAGCAGACAAAACACAAAAAATATCAACAGATTTTTTCTTCTGGCTACTATCGTATCCATAACAACCCCTCCTATCACTTTAACACTGCTGCTTCCTTCACCACACAGACGAATGCCCTTCTTTCAAAACAAATACGGATGCTTACCCCTGCTGCCCTGCAGCACTTAACAGATATGTTATAAACTGCTGTGCTGTACGCCCTGAAATTCCACCATGGCTCAGTTCCCACTTATTTGCCTCTGCTGTAAGTTCCTCCTCTGTCAAAGTAATTTCAGGATATTTCTTTGCAAGTGTCGTCACTATATTAAAATACTCTTTCTGGGATGGGCGGTAAAATCCAATCGAAACGCCAAAACGTGCCACAAGCGATAATTTTTCCTGCATCGTATCTGAACGGTGCACTTCATCCTGTGACATATCCGAACGGTCACTCCACGTTTCACGAATCAGATGACGGCGGTTTGATGTGGCATAAATCAGTACATTATCCGGCTTCGTCTCCAACCCTCCCTCTATCACTGCCTTTAGATACTTATACTCAATTTCAAATTCCTCAAAAGAAAGGTCATCCATATAGATAATGAAACGGTAATTCCTGTTTTTAATCTCAGCAATTACACGGGACAAATCCTTAAATTCGTGCTTATATATCTCAATCATCCGAAGCCCCTTGCTGTAATACTGGTTCAATACCGCCTTAATGCTTGTGGATTTGCCGGTACCGGCATCTCCAAAGAGCAGTACATTATTCGCCCTGCGTCCTTCCACAAATGCTTCCGTATTTGCAATCAACTTCTTTTTCTGCTCCTCATATCCAATTAAATCATCTAATGTCATATCGCCTGTCGTCGTAATTGGGCTGAGTATTCCAAACTCCTCATCAGCAGAAATCCGAAATGCCTTGTTCAGTCCAAATTTCCCAACACCATATTCTTTATAAAAATCCGTTACAATTCGGTACAATTCTGTCTCGTCTTTTGCATTTTCTATGGCAAGGCTTAGCTCCTGTACCTTCTCACTGACACTTTTATTAAAAATCTGTTCGCTTTTAACAACTGCCTTATAATCCGTGATAATCGAAAAGCAATTAATTTCCAGCTCCTTCTCCATAGAAGAAAAATCATAAGCAAACAGCTTTTTAAAAATAGCAAAATCTCCTTTTGCAAACTCATTGACTGTTCCTTCATTTGCCCCTACTTTTTCTGAAACCAGTGAAAAAGGGTTTTCCGTCATTGCCAAAAGAAATGCCAGATAATTATGCCAAAGATTTTTGTCAAATCCATACCGTGTCGCGATATCAAGCAGACGGTTAATTTCTATATAAATATCCGTAATCAGATTTTCCTTTCCATAATCCCCGGATGCAAACTGCTGGCAGATATCTGCCAGCCGGAACAAAATACTGTCCTCTCCAATATTTCTATAAATCACTAATTTTGCTGTTAAACGATACACCTTTCCGCCTCCTATTATCATATTACTGTTCACATCTGTCCTAAACAGCCACCCTCTTACATACAAGCACAACGAGTCTGTCTTTTTTCTGAAACCAGCTGTGAATAATAATTATATTACATCTTTTCCGGTGCACTTAAGCCAAGTAAATCAATTCCCTGCTCCAAAACCCTGCCTGCCAGACGGGTAAGCTGGATATAGGATTCCCTCACCTTTTCATCCTCATTTGTCACAATTTTATTGTCATGATAGAACTTATTAAAAGCATCGGATAATTCATAAATAAACTGGCAGATTTTATGCGGAGCCTGCTCAGCAAATGCTGTTTCAACCGTCTCACTCCACTTTGACAGGGAGAGCATTACATCTGTCTGGCTCTTATTATCCGGTGGAAGAATCGGTGTTCCCTCTTCTACCTCAATTCCCTGGGAAGCCAGTTTGTTCATTAAAGACTTAATCCTGACAATCGTATATAATATATAAGGACCTGTATTTCCTTCAAAAGAAGTAAAGCGCTCTACATCAAAAATGTAATCTTTCGCAGCCTGATTACTCAAATCACCATATTTAATGGCCGCAAGCGCAATCTTATCCGCAGCCTCTTCCCGCTCAGAAGGTGTCATTTCCCTGTCTGCCATTTTATTTACTACTTCTTTTTTCACATCTGCAAGCAGGCTTTCGAGACGAAGGACACCGCCGTCACGGGTTTTAAAAGGCTTGCCATCTTTGCCGTTCATCGTACCAAATCCTATAAAAACCAGTCCGACATCCTCGCCGATTATCTTTGTCTTACGGGCACAACGGAATACCTGCTCAAAATAGAGAGCCTGACGCTTATCCACCACATAAATAATTTTCTGCGGATTGAAAAGCTTACGACGTTCTACAATCGTAGCAAGGTCTGTCGTATTATATAAGGTCGCACCGTTGGACTTTAGAATCATACATGGCGGAATCTCTTTTGTATCTGCCTCTTCTTTTACATCTACTACCAGTGCCCCTTCATCAATATGGGCATAACCGCCATCCTTCATCCCCTGCACCATATCCGGTATATATGGCTGTGCATCCGATTCCTTCTTCCAAAGGTCAAACTCCACATTTAACTTGCCATAAACTCTTTTCAAATCTGCAACCGATACATTAATAATATGCTGCCATAATGCAAGGTATCCTTTTCTTCCTGCCTGAAGCTCTGCCGTTGCTTCCTGTGCTTCCAGCTTGTAGTCTTCATGCTCTTTGGAATATTTGCTGGCATATGGATAGATTTCCTCCAAATCAGCTATGACAAATGGCGCTTCTTCCGGGTACTCTCCTTCATAGTTTTCATCAAAATACACCAAATTCGGCTGGCGGTGCCGCAGCTCCGTGATAATCAGTCCAATCGGCAGTCCCCAGTCACCCAGGTGCGCATCCCCAATTACCTTATAGCCAAGGTATCTCGCTGTCCTTTTAATACTCTCGCCAATCGTAGCAGAACGCAAATGTCCGACATGAAGCGCTTTTGCTACATTTGCTCCGCCATAATCAATTACAATCGTCTCCTGCTTCGTGGAAACATCACAGCCAAACCCTTCCTTTTCTGCCATTTTATTCATATAGTCTGCCAAAAAAATACCGCTGACGGTAATATTGATAAAGCCCGGCATCTGTGCTGTTATTTCCTGAAAAGTATCACTGCCTGCCAACTGCCCTACAACTTCATTTGCCATCTGAATCGGCGCCTTGTGATACTCCTTTGCTGCTGCCAAAGCACCATTACACTGGTACTGGCATAAATCCGGACGGTTTGATACCGTAACCTTTGCATATTTCTTATCATATCCTGCCTTTTCAAAAGCCGCCTTTAACTCGCTTTCCAAAAGTTCAATAATCTTTTTCATCACTAATCCTCATTTCCGCAAGATGGATAAGCCACCTCTGCTTTCTTTTTCGCTATTGCTTCTTAAATGATACCCAAATTATATTAACACAACATGATAACCAGTACAATGAATCTATCGTCTGTTACTGCAAAATCTGATTTAAGACAGAAAAATATTCCGGAAAAGTCTTTTTGCAGCAGGACGGATTCTCAATCTGAACCCCTTCTGCCAAAAGCCCTGTTATGGCAAAAGCCATAGCGGCCCTGTGGTCATCATACGTATGAATCAAAGTTCCCTGTATCTCTCCCGGATAAATCGTAATACTGTCTTCTGTCTCCTCACACTTGATTCCCATTCGCCCAAGCTCTGTGTGAATTACCTTGATTCGGTTTGACTCCTGCCCCCTGATATGGGCAATTCCCCGAATCACAACCGGAGCATCTGCAAAGGGAGCAATTGCTGCCATCGTCAGGGCCTGATCCGAAAAATCACTAAAGACTTCTGAAATCCCCCGCAACCTGCCTCCTTCCGGCCCCGTAAGCCACAACTCCTCTCTGTCTTTTTCCTTCTTCCATGCCAAAGTGCAGCCCATCTGCCCCAGTACATCTAAGAACTTCATATCCCCCTGCAAGGAGTCTTTCCTCATATGATACACCATAGCACTTCCACCGGTTACTGCCGCCATCGCATAAAAATAACACGCCGCGGATACATCCGGCTCAATCTGATAATCCTGCGCCAGATAATCTGCTTTTTTTACCTGATAGCAGTTTTCTTCTTTCTCTACCCCTGGATGACCAAACTGCTTCATCATCTGCTCTGTTATTTCAACATAAGAGCGTGCATTCCTTTTTCCTGTCAGCCTTACCGTCAGACTTTCAAAACGAAGCGGTGCCACCATCAAAAGAGCACTTAAAAACTGGCTGCTCCTGTCGATATTCAATTCTGCCTCTGCTATCCGCTCACAGGAAGAATCCTTTGCACCAATCCCCTTGATTGTCATAGGAAAGTGGTACATTTCCTCCTGATAAGAAATTTCCGCGCCCAATTCTTCCAGTACACACAATAACTCCTTCATCGGACGCTTCTTCATCTGCTCAGAAGAATCTACCTGATATATTCCATCTCCCATTGCAAGAAACGCAGTCAGAAAGCGTGCTGCCGTCCCCGCACTGCCTACATAAATTTTTGCTTCCTTTTTGGGTATTTTTCCGCCCTGTCCCACAATACAAATACGTTTTTTTTCTTCCTCTGCTCTTATTGCAAACCCAAGCTCCTTAAGCGCCTGCAAAAAGTACCGGGTATCATCACTAAATAATACACCGTTTAGTTCAGACTCCCCTTTTCCCATTGCCGCCATTAATAAAGCGCGGTTTGTAATACTTTTTGAACCGGGAACCTCCACCATAATATCTATCGGCTTTTTTGCTGTCCGAACCGAATATGTTTCCATTACTATTCCCCCTGTCTGCCTTTTTCCGTCACATTCCAAGCTTCCCTAAGCTTTCGTATACATTCTAAAAACACAGGCTTTTGTGCAAATACAAAGCTTCTTCTGCTATAATTATAATTTATAATGCTCAGTGCATCCTCTTCTGTTTCAAAGATGCAGTCATTAATATCTATGTAAACTTTTTTTCGGCTTAAATCTTCTATTGCAAAGATACTTTCACAAAAAGAAAAAACAGGCACGCCTTCTCTTTCCTCAGAGAGCCAGTTAATATGATATCCCATACTTTCTGCAAGAGCTTTGAAATGCTCTGCTGTAGCAGTATAATCATTCGCCTCCAGATAAACGCTTTCTTTCCCTTCCAATAAATGCCTGTAAGGTTCTTCGTTAAAATCAATTTCAAATATGCGGTTTTCCCCCGCCTTTCCCATTACACCATGAATCGCATCATCGAAAGCAAGCATCACTGTCTTTGTACGGTTTTTACTTCCACTGTGCAGCCCCTCATAAACATTTTGGAAGATGGATTCCAAAAAAATTTCTGCCATATGCTCCAAATCTGCTTCCGGTGCATATTTTGCAAAAAATACAATCCAGTTGCGCCATGCATAATAAGTAGGAAAAGTATTTACGATTTCCTTTTTTGCCCCCATCGCATGAAGTGCCTTTGCACTCCCTACAGAAGCAACCTTATAGCCTGCGAGGTTGCAACGGTAACACCACTCCGTATCATCCCAATACAAAAAATTTTCCTCCGGCATAAATCCAATTTTATCAATAACTAAGCGCTTCACCATCAAAGAGCAGGCTGCCACAGCATCAACATAAAGATATTCCGGCATACTGCCATCCTCTGGTTCATTATAATAATGAACCTCTGTACAGAAATGTTCAAAATCAATCTTCTGTCCAAACTGCTGCACATAATCAGGCATTTCCAAATGATATACTTTTGCCCCTGCCATGCCGGCTTCCGGATGGGATTCTAAAAACTCATACAAATTACCAACTGCCTTTTCATCCAATAACGCATCATTATCCACACACATCACATAGGGATAACCTTTTTCGTATACTACTCTAAGTCCTGTATTAAAACCACCTGAACCACCCAGATTTTCCTGATTTTCTAACAGTACTAATTCTTTCCCATACTTTTCCTTAATTTTCTGTACAGAATTGTCCGTAGAACCATTATCTACAACATATAAATCAAAATCCGTAAACTCTGACTCCAAAATACTCTGAATACAATCTAACACAGCATCCTCTTTATTATAATTACAAATTACAATTCCTACTTTTTTCATAAAGCCCCCATTCCTGCCCATCTCGCAAATTTTGGTGCAGGCACAAACAATGCATGAAAGAAAAACGCTGTTTCTGCGTTTTTCAGAGGTGCGATTTTAGTTTCCCTGCACATGGTTCTTTCATGTGTTTGGGAAACTTCGCACCTTTCACACTTTCCACAGTTTCATTTCTTCAATAACTCTTCCCCGTCTACCCGCTTTCCGCAAAACGGCTCTCGCTGAAACATTACGAATCTTGCGGTTATTATACAGGAACCGAACCAGTGTAAGCACCCATAATACCGGCCAGCACAATACACATCCTGACGCTCCCGGATAATTAAGCTGCATCTGATGATGAAATTCTCTGATATACTCTGTCAGCCTTGCATTACGCAGAGCCACCATACGGTCCGCAGAAGACTGTCCAAATTCCTCCGCCTCCAAAACCTCTGCCATAAATGCATTTACCTGCGCTTTTTCAACATGTACTCCCATCCACTGAACCGCATCATGCTGCAGTCCTAAAAACTGGCAGCATAACTCCGTCACCGCATCTGAAAATCCCTTTAATCTACTTTCTGACACGAAACGCAGGTAATCTTCCTGCTCCGCAGAATCTTCAATACGATTCCATAGAACTACCCAGTCGCAGAGAAGTTTTAGTCCGAATCCTGAGCGTAAAAAATGCTGTAACATATGCAGCAACAGCTCATATGCGTGATATCCCGGCGACAATACGGGAATATTTAACCCCATTGTATCCACTCTGACGATATGCTCTGCACATGCTCTCTGATTCTGTTGCAGATACTCATTAATCCGGCTGTTGTCAAAAGGCTCTGCAAGCATAGTATGAAGCTCCACATCAATCCCACCCTCCATACAAAACTGGACATGATGCAGCGCATGCTGTGTTTCGCTTCGTTCACAGCCGTTCTCTTCTAAAATCCTGCACGCTTCTTCCAGCCTTTCCACCTCCGGCAACAGCAAATCAATATCTCCCGTTTTACGCAGTTCCGGGACAGGATAGAAGGAAGCTGTTCCAACACCTTTTAATAAAATAACAGAAATACCTTTCTCCTCCAGCTTCGAAATCAAATGATGGCTGGCGAACAACAGGCGATAGCTTTGCATGACTGTCCGCTTTGATACTTTCTCCGCTCTTTGCAAAACATATACCGGAAGCTGTTCCTTTCTCTCTTCCAACACATCATAGAGCAGGGATAGTACATTGTGGCTTTCCGCCAATTCTAAAAATTTCTCCCAGTCTACCTGCTTCCAAGGGAATGCCTTACTCTCTTTTCGATTTTTCTGTCCTGTCAGTGCTTCCCGCAGCAGAAGCATGATACAAAGCTGTTCTGTCTGAAACATACTGCCCATTGCTACATCCCCCTTCCAGCCTTATACCGCAGCCGTTTATCATGTAAGATTCCCCACATTTTTCGTACCAGCAGTCGGAATTCTTTGGTTCGATGATATATCAACAGATATATGAGATTTACCCCTACTATACTGACCAAAAGCCTGAGAATACATACCTGCCACAATTCTCCGGTAATATAACCACACAAAAAATCGATTCCCCACCAAAGCAGAAAAGTAACCGAAGCATACAATGCGTATCGCAGAAAATATCCCTTAGAAGATATTTTCAGCCGATATTTATATAACATAAGCGGTTCCACCCAAAGCGAAGTTGTCACTGTACTGATCAGGGTTCCCATAAAAATACCAAGGGTTCCCATATATTTCCCCAATACAATCGAAACTGTCAGATTAATCAATGCCTCTGCCAGTGCTTTATATCTGTCATACCAGAAAAGCCCCATGGAATCATGAAATGCTAACACTGACTGACGCATCCCTGTGAGGTAAAAATTTAAACATAAAATCAACGTCACGCTTCTCGGAAATACATATTGGGCGCCAAAGCTGATTTTCACAAATATATCGCAAAGCTCAAAGAGACAAATAGCTGCCAGCCCGAACATCCACTGCCCCATAAAAAAAGATGCCTCAAAAATTTTCCTAATCCGCTCTTTGCTCTCCTCCACACCCAGATTGCCCACGCTGGCTGTAATCCCCTGAAATGCCTGATTCAGCACCTGGCGCACAGAGCCGATGACTAAAAAGTAGTTGGAATATTTGCTGACACTGGCAATACCCACAATTGCAGACAACAGCAGATTGTCAGAATTATTGACTACTACGCCTCCTGCCTTGTGCATCAGCATTGCCCTGATATTACGGAAAATAGACTTTCTTTCATCCTCCGGCAGTCTCTGTACTTCCTTTTCTTTCAAATAGGGATACATTCTGTCTGCTTTTCGGGAAACACTGAAATTATTGCCAAGTGTACATAAAATCTGTATCGTCACAAACAGCAAAAAATTGCCTGTCGTTAACAGTATCACTATCTGTACTGCATACTGTACAATCAAAAATGCCGTTTGATACAATATAACAATATAGCTGAGCTGATGCGCCTCTATCAGCGTTTTCTTATAAATCAGCAGATAGGATAACACAGAATTTGACAGATAGATTAGATAGATTAGAACCAGATGTTCTACTTCTGGCTGGTTCTTAATCAGCGTCCCAAAAAAGGGAATTACCAACAGTCCACAAATCAGTACAATTACAGCTACAATTCGATAGAATTGCCTGTACATCTGCATCAGACTTTTCTGCTTTTCGATATCCCGTTTTGAAATCGGCTGATAGAGCGCGTATGTAATAGCCGTTCCGATACCAAGCTCCGATAATGCGAGCACATTCAGGATATTTGTAAACAATCCGTTAATCCCCACATAGTCCTGGCTGAGCGTATGCGTAAACACTACCCGTGTGACATATCCTGCTAAAATAGCAATAACTCTTGCTGCCATTGCCACTGTAGCATTGCGCGCAGAATGCTCTGTTCTACTATTCTCACTCAAGGTCTTTCCTCCGTTTGCCACATTCATAATTCATAGGCAGATTTCTCTGGTAAAATCTGCTCAAATGCTTCCCAAAGCTGCCTTCTGGCATCCTCAAAACCATTCTCCAAATCGGCATCATTAATACAGAGGATACTCTTTTTCTGCCTCTTAATTGCCTGTAATAACCGCGAATTATCATTACTAATATTAAAATACTGAAAGTCCCTTAAAATATTTTTCGGCTGGAAATTTCCTGACAGCTTCTGCCATTCCCGAAACAGATATGGCGTCAAATCATCCTCACTCCGGAATCTGTTAGATGACATTCTTTCCAGCCGCTCGTTCTCCTTCTCCCATATCTTATCAAAAGTACTTTTGCAAAAAGGCATTGGTCCATGTACTGTATAAAATCCCGAATACAGTGGAAAAGCCAGCTCCAGTAAATTGTAAAAGAAATATAATGGTGGGTAACCAATCTTAAAATAGCTTCCCGGCTGACGACGTACATTTTCCCGTTTGGTAAAATACTTGGACAACACAAGCGTGTTATTTAATAAAAGATGTGACATTACCGGATTCGAAGGATTCGCCACCACCGGCTGAAATGCCAGCATATCGCAGGGGCGTCCGTCCTCAAAAAAGTATGACGGCTTTAGGCTGTTAATCAAAATCATATCATCATTAAAATATACGAAATGCTCCGACAACCCCTCGATGCGGTTCATATATATTTCCAGAATATTGCTGTTAAAAACAGGAAGATATTTTTTCGGTATATAGTCCTCATGACGCACAATATGAAGTTTGGAATTCTCTGTATCAAACCAATCCGGCAAATGCCCCCATGTAATAAAATGTATCTTTCTTACCCAGGGTGCAAATTTTTCTACCCCACGAAACCAATATTTGAGCAGGCCCCAGTCTCTGTAGCGTACCTCACTGTCATCAATTTTATTATTATGGAGATAACGCTTCTTTTCCTTTCTCCATGCCTCATCCTGCCCGTCTACCCAGGTAATTACAAAATCTATCTGTTGATTCATCCGATTCGTCTGGCGGATTTTGCTGAGCGGATTTTCACCGAACAGATTTTCCGTCGACTCTCAACTCCTTTCCGCATCAATCTATATTTCCTCTTAAAAGTACAAATCTCTCTCCTGTAACCATTGCATACATAATAGCATAAAACTTCCCCCGTTTACAACAGCATACTACTCGAAAACAATGCCCTGTTCCGCTAACTGTTTCAGGAACTGCCTGACATCTGCCAGAGCTTCCTTCACAGAAATACCGAATTCCCTGTGCAGCTCCTCCGCCACGTCTGTTTCTGATTGCAGGCGGTCATACAGTTCCCAAATATAAGCTCCGCTTTCATTGAGCAGAACATACTCAAGCCTTTTTACCCCGCTCTGTTTCATATCTAACAGCCAGTACTGTCCCGCTGCTTTTCTAACCTGATAACGTCCCTTTACGCCCATATCCTTGCTCCAATCCATCCTTCCATGCATCATCCTTACAATATCTGCATATGGGATGAGCGATCTTTTTTCTCATACATCCGTAACCTCTTTGATATCTCATGTAAACAGTCTAAAACATCAAAAAATGTATGTCAATATTCTATTTTGAAAGCATTGACAAAACAGCTATGCTAATAGTAATTAGTAGGAACAACAGATTACAGGCTTCGCCAGTAAACCTGTTGTCATGAATCATATCATTTTTCCTGACATAGACAAATACCCCACTGCTAAGCAGCGGGGTATTTGTCTATGCCAGGAAAATCTGGACTACATTACCATCCTTACTTCTGTTACGCCGGTAAGCTTATCCTCTGGAATATAGTTATCCTCCTGCTTCTCTCCATTAATATAAAACTCCTTGAAGCCGGACTGCATACCATTTGGATTTTCCACCGTAATTTTAAGCTTTTTGCCACGGAAGTTCTTTTCCATCGTAAATTCTTTCCAGTCGCCAGGAATTGCCGGTTCTATACGCAGGCCATCCAAATCAGGACGAATACCGCAAATTCCTTCCACACATCCTACCATACAGGTTGTTGCCGTACCAGTCAGCCAATGTACATGGGAACGTCCATGAAATGGGCTTTCATCTCCTTCTGTGTACTGACCATGTACATATGGTTCCAGCTTACGGATTTCTGCCTTGTCATTCTGCGAAGAAGGAGAACTCTCTTCAAAATACATAAACGCCTTATCTCCATGTCCAAGCAGTGCCTCTGCAAGAATCAGCCAGCCCTGTGTCTGTGAAAAAATGCCTCCATTTTCCTTCGTGGAAGGTGGGAATAAACCAGCCAGCGCACCATCAAAGTAATGGTCAACATAAGATGGCGCCATCACTTTTGCTCCATATGCCGTATTTAATTCACGCTCTACCGATTCCATAATCAGCTTTGCCTGTTCAGGAGTTGCAAGTCCCGAAATAACCGCCCAGGACTGCGGATTTAACCACATACTTGCCTCCGGGTCTTTTTTAGATCCAATTAGCTCCCCTGTATCTTTGAAGCCGCGGTTGAAACGGTCATCCTCCCACCAGAATTCATTAATCTTGTCTCCAATTTCCTTCTGGGTTTTGTCCAGATATGCAATATATTCTGTGTCATTTTTCTTTTCTGCAAACTTTTTCATAATGGTAAAAGCATAATAGAGCTGCAGTGCCACAAAGGAGGACTCCCCTTCTTTGCCAAGACGCAGACAGTCATTCCAGTCTGCATGAAGTCCTGCCGGAAGTCCATGCGGGCCAAGGTGCTCCATGGAAAAATGAATGGCGCGCTTTAAATGCTCATATACCGTTGCCATTTCCGGCTTATTTGACCATGTAATCTCTTCCTCAATAAATGCAAGATTCCCCGTTTCTGCAATATATTTATATACGGTAGGGAAAAGCCATAACGCATCATCTGCACGGTAAGCAGGATGGCCAGTCTCACGTACATAGTCCAAATCATCCGGTGTTCCCTCATGACCGGCACGTTTCTCATGGTCAAAACGGACAAGCGGAAGACCGCCGCCATTATCCACCTGTGCAGACAGCATAAAACGTATCTTTTCCAATGCTGCTTCTGCATCTGTATGAATCACACCCTGAATATCCTGAACCGTATCACGGTAACCATAACCATTACGCTCACCACAATAAATAAGGGATGCTGCCCTTGACCATGTAAAAGTCAGGAAGCACTGATATGCATTCCAAGTATTTACCATACTGTTAAATGCTGCACTCGGTGTATTAACATTAAAATTCTCAAGCTTAGAGTGCCAATATTTTTTTAATTCTTCAATTTCCCTATCACAAACAGAAACATCTTCGTAAGCCGCAATAATCTTATCTGCTTCTGACTCCTTATATTTTCCAAGAAGGTATACCATTGTCTTTGTTTCGCCCGGTGCAAGCTCTAACGCTGTATGAAGCGCACCACAGCTATTCTCATTGTAGTTGCATACACCATCACATTCACCACGTTCGACTGCTACCGGATTACCATAACCATGATATCTTCCAATAAACGCTTCCTTATCTCCGTTATAAGAAGAAACCGGCTGCCCTGCCAGACCAAAGAAACGCTCATTTCCATTGCTTCCATCCGCTCCTTTGTACCAGTTCAGATTAATCTGCTGATAAATTTTATTTTTGCGGAAGCTTGTATTCGTTGTACAAAGACTGTACTGAAGATTTACCTGATCCTGATTATAATTGTCATCATTGGATAATTCCGCATAACCAAACGCGGATATCTTTCTCGGCTTATCAGAAAGATTTGTAACTTTCAAACACCATACTTCATATATCTTGTTCAATGGAACATAATACATAACCTCTGACTTAACCCCTGCATATTCCGCAAACATCTTTGTATATGCCGTTCCATGATGTACCTCACTCTTATACTCTGTTAAATCCTTACCTACCGGCTGCCATGACGCAGACCAAAAATCACCATTTTCATCGTCCCTCAGATAAATATAACGTCCTGGTGTGTCATCACTGTTAAAATGGTAGCGGAGAATTCTTCCATTCGCACCACTCTTTACAAAACTGTAACCACCTGCATTATTAGATATGATTGCGCCATATTCCGGCGAACCTAAATAATTGCACCAAGGTGCCGGCGTATCCGGCTTTGTAATTACGTATTCCCTGTTTTTCTCATCAAAATAGCCATAATTCATTTTACTGTCCCCCTTATCTTCATTCTCACGTATCAATGAGCCAAATTCTTTTAGATTATACGATATCCCAAAAATCAGTTCAAGCACATTAACAACATTTTCTAACACTATTTTGATATTAATCGTTACTCTTCACGGCTGATTTCAGAAAACAGCCAGACCCGTCGTGCCTTCCGTAAAAGAATGAACATAACAGGTATTTTTTTCCAGTATGTTTTTAACCAGAAAGGACATACTTATCGTAACGGAAAAAAATAAAAAAGCGCCTGCCCGTTCAGGCACAGAAAGAGAGGCTATTATGTCACAGTTATCTGAAAAGGAACTTGCCTGCATCAATGAATCATTATCTGAGGAAGAACTTTTAGTGAAGAAATATCAGATGCTTGCAAAACAGTCGCAGGACAATGAAGTAAGTGCAAAAATGGAAGAAATTGCGCAAAGACACCAGAAACATTTCAATGAAATTTATTCTTTATTAGGTTAAAGACATCTTTTCAGGCTTTGCCCCAGCGCATTTTTTAATCGGCGCAAAAAATTAGAAACAAAATTAATTTTAGAAATGGAGAAGATTATGTATTCAGAAAAAGAAATTTTACAAGACGCACTGACAACAGCTAAATTATCGACCACTAATTACAATACATTTTCCAATGAATGTGCTCATGAAAATGTACGTAATTCTATGTTAAACATTCTTGCAGATGAACATGATATTCAGGATGATATTTTTCATATGACTTCTGCTAAGGGATACTATCCAACTCCTGCTGCAGAAAGCAAGAAAATCACAGAAACACAGCAGAAATACAAAAATGCTTTACGGTAATTAACCGCTTGCTTATCATTGGAAAAAGCAGCCTTGGGACTTTTACAGAATCCCCTGACTGCTTTTTCTTTTCCCATTTACAAATCTTATATGATTTACTGATGATTAGTGAATTTTATCTTTTTTCTTTTCCATCATATGGTTCACCGCATTTTCCAATGCCTGTATGGATGCCTTGATAATATCTTCATCACTGCCCACACCCCAGTATCTCTTCTTTTCATCCTGTGTAATTCCAACATAGGCTACTGCTTTTGAGGCAGAATTTTTTGACAGGGAATGCTCCTCATATACATCAAGGGAATAGCTGATATCAAAATATTTTTTAACCGCATTATTCACTGCGTTGAGACGTCCATTTCCCTTTGCTTCCACTACCTCAGTATCTTTTCCCTGCTTAATGGATACTCTGGCAATGATACCCTCCTTTTGCTCAAAATGGCATTCTGTGATTTCGAACCTTTTCTTTGGCTGACAATACTGCTTCTGAAATACTTCAAGCATCTCCTGTGGAGACAATTCTGCATGGGCATGGTCTGATACACCTTTCATTAAATAACCCACTTCTTCCCGCATCTTTTCCGGCAGAATCAATCCAAAATTCTGTTTCAGAACATAAGCCACTCCGCCTTTACCTGACTGGCTGTTAATACGTATCACATCCGAGTCGTATGTCCTGCCAACATCCTTTGGGTCAATCGGCAGATATGGAACGGTCCATTGACGTTCTCCCGTCTTCTCACGATGTGACATTCCCTTTGAAATTGCATCCTGATGGGAGCCGGAAAAGGCAGTAAATACAAGCTCCCCTGCATACGGCTCACGCATGGATACCTGCATATCTGTCAGTCTTTCATAAGTCTCCTTAATTTCCTGCATATTGATAAAGTTTAATTTAGAATCTACTCCATGTGCATGAAGATTCATGGCAACCGTTACGATATCTAAGTTTCCGGTACGTTCCCCATTTCCAAACAGGGTTCCTTCCAAACGGTCTGCACCAGCCAGAACTCCAAGTTCTGCTGTTGCCACACCACATCCACGGTCATTGTGCGGATGCAGGGAAAGTACAACATTGTCTCGGTACAGCAGATTCCTGCTGACATATTCCACCTGACTTGCAAAAACATGCGGCATTGCATTTTCTACCGTAGACGGGATATTGATAATTGCCTTTGCATCTGCCGTTGGCTTCCATACATCCAGCACAGCATTACACACCTCTACTGCATAATCAACCTCTGTACCATGAAAGCTCTCCGGGCTGTATTCAAACCGGATATTCCCCTTTACTTCTGCTGCCAGCTTCTTTAACAAAACAGCTCCGTCCACTGCAATTTGTTTAATCTCTTCTTTTGATTTCCTAAATACCTGTTCACGCTGCGCCACGGATGTAGAATTGTATACATGAACAATCGCATTTGGAGCACCGTCTACCGCTTCAAATGTCTTGCGGATAATATGCTCCCTTGCCTGTGTCAGCACCTGAACGGTTACATCATCTGGAATCAGCTTCCTGTCAATTAATGTACGCAAAAAATTGTACTCTGTTTCTGATGCCGCTGGAAATCCTACTTCTATCTCTTTAAAACCAATCTCTACAAGCATCTGGAAATATTCTACTTTCTCCTCAAGACCCATCGGCTCAATTAACGCCTGATTACCATCCCGAAGGTCTACACTGCACCATATTGGCGGTTTGTCAATATAATCCTTTTTAACCCAGTTATAACATGGCACTGGCGGCATAAAATAACTCTTCTGATACTTGTCAAATCCTTTCATTGTTACCTCCTTCTTAGGCTGTTCTGCCCTAAATGTAATGTCCTTTGAGAACATTGATTTCAATTAAAAAACCGCCTCTACAATTTTATAGAGACGGAGAATATACTCACGCGGTACCACTCTAATTCATAAAAAATATGCTCTCACAGGTACATCAATTAACTATCAATACCTTTCCCCTGTAACGGTGGGACTCCGTCCAAGCCTACTTATCTGTTCAACCGGCAACTCCAAGGCGAGTTCGCTACTTTGCTTCTACTGCTTCCCATCAACCAGCAGCTTTCTGGATTCCACATTCGCAGCTACTATTCCTCTTCTTCGTTTTTCTAATTGAGACTATAGCACATTTTACAGCATTTGAAAACCCCCTTTTTTGAATTTTCCTGTTTTTTACTGCTTATTCCTTTCCCGCCGCCAGCTTCTTCTCACCGCATACATGGCGCGTTTCAGGCTTATTTCAAAATATGGCATCCCAAACACTGCTGCTACAAGCATCACTGATAAATAATTCGTAAAATATCTTGCGGATGTTTCCCAAAGCATTAGAAATATCCAAATTCCAAGAAAGGCAAGCCAAATTGCTGTCATTTCTACAGACAATATATGCCCTCTCCCAAAACTGCCAATTACCCCAAAAAGCATCAAAAACATTACCGCCACAAACACGCCAAGGCAAAGTGTCTGATATCTGTCATATTTATCCCCCGAGTATAAAAGCCACTGGTTCCATTTTGAATCGGGGGCAGGTTCATCATCCAAAAAATCAGATAATGCGTAGGTTCCATCCCCAAAACATTTAATTGTCTTATTTTTCCATAAATCCAGTATTCCCTGAATCCCCATTTCCCGATATCGCCTTTTAATCTCCGCTTTCAACGCTTCCTGCTGCTCTTCCTTATCCTCAAAAGACCTTGTAAACTCATAATCCTCTGGATTATAACTGCCATTTCCCTGTGCCCCCATCATTACCCAGTGAAGATACGGCGTATTCTGCTTTTCCGCCTGTTCCCTGACCAAAATCCTGGAATAAACGACAGAATCTACCGTACTAAATACAGCGCAGATGACTACAAGATGAATGCCTGCCATCATAGCCAGAGTCTTCCAGTCACCACGCAGGAGCAATTCTATTCCTACTGCAATTACGATAATGACTACTGTAAATTTGATTTCCATTCCTACCGCAGCGACAAGCGCCATCAATACATACCATAATATACTTTTCCTAAGGGATTGTGCTTTTTGGGCATACAGATAAAAAAGATAAAACAGTGCAGGTGCCGCCATAGACATAACATCCGTATAAAAAACAGCGGCAGCAAAATATAACGGGAAGCACAGAAGCAGCAGTACTGCTGCCATAACTGCATACTCTTCCCCAAAAAGCTTTCTGCTGATTTGAATCACACTAAAACGAAAGACCGTAACTACTACGCTTCCAAGTACAAGGGCAGCCATAAAATAATCCGTTTTTTCTCCCAAAGCAGCATGCACTATGGTAAAGTATCCCTTAAAGAGAACCGTCAGTCCCAGATTATTTGGAAAATAGTAAAAATAATCTGCAAAATCATTAATATTTCCCTGTTCGACCCATGAAACCGCACCATCAAAAACAGAACCTAAATCCCACATCGGCGTATAGCGCACCTGTCTTCCCAAAATAATCTGTACGACAAAAGTGCAAAGTAAGTATAGGACAAGAAAGAATGTAAAATATTTTTCTACGACAGGACAAAATCTTCCGGCTAGAAATTTACTCAAAGCCAAACAGCCTAAAGTTACAAAGATTACCAATAAAAGCGGTAATCTATCTACCATTCTGTCTGCCCGGTACATATAACTTTCAAATGCTGCAAATGCAATACAAAACATAAAAAGGACTTTTATTCCATAGATGCCTGCTGCCCTGCCAATCGGCTGTCTTTCCCTGCTCATTTCCCGTTTTCTCCCCCTATTTTCTTGCAATATTTAACCGCCGAAATAATAGCCTCCGGCTACAGGTGCAGTACTCTTTCCTTTATTTCCTGTGTGCGGCCCTGATTCCAGAACTGTGTTCCGATATAACCGCAGGTTCTTCGTGCAACATTCATTTTATCCTGATCACTGTTCCCACAATTTGGGCACTTCCAAATCAGCTTGCCATGCTCATCCGAAATAATCTGAATCTGCCCGCTATAACCGCACACCTGACAGTAATCACTTTTTGTATTCAGCTCTGCATACATAATATTATCATAGATATATTTCATTAACTCTAACACCGCATCAATATTATTCTCCATATTTGGAACTTCCACATAGCTGATGGCGCCACCCGGAGACAGCTTTTGGAACTGTGCCTCAAACTTTAGCTTGTCAAATGCATTTATTTCCTCTGTCACATGGATATGATAGCTGTTTGTAATATAATTTTTATCCGTGACACCTTCAATCATTCCAAAACGATTCTGTAAACACTTTGCAAACTTATATGTGGTAGATTCTAACGGTGTTCCATATAAACTAAAGTCAATATTTTCCTCTTCCTTCCACTTCTGGCAGGCGTCGTTTAACCGCTGCATTATCTCTAATGCAAATGGAGTCGCCTCCGGCTCTGTATGGGACTTTCCGGTCATATAACGAGTGCACTCGCAAAGCCCCGCATAGCCAAGTGAAATCGTCGAATAACCATTATACAAAAGCTTATCTATCGTTTCTCCTTTTTTTAGCCGCGCCAGTGCCCCATACTGCCACAAAATCGGTGCAACATCCGAAGGAGTTCCCTTTAAGCGGTTATGACGGCACATTAATGCTTCTTTGCAAAGCTTTAGACGCTTTTCCAAAATCTTCCAGAAACGCTCCTCATTTCCCTCAGAAGAACATGCCACATCTACCAGATTGATTGTCACTACTCCCTGATTAAATCGCCCATAGAATTTAGGCTGCTTTTCTTCATCATGATATACCGTCAGAAAAGAACGGCAGCCCATACACGGATAACAATATCCCTGTTTTAATTCTTTCATAATCTTCTCAGAAATATAATCCGGCACCATGCGTTTTGCCGTACATTTTGCTGCCAGCTCTGTCAAATACCAGTATTGACTGTCTTCTCTGATATTGTTTTCCTCTAACACATATAGCAGCTTTGGAAAAGCCGGAGTAATATATACCCCCTTCTCATTCTTTACACCCTGAATCCTCTGGCGGAGCACTTCCTCCATAATCAATGCCAAATCGTCCCGCAGCCTTCCTTTTGGTGCCTCATTCAGATACATAAAGATACTGACAAACGGCGCCTGGCCATTCGTCGTCATTAAGGTTATCACCTGATACTGAATCATCTGCACGCCACGTTTGATTTCATCAAGAACCCGCAGTTCTGCTACCCTGTCAACCTGTTCCGGTGTATATCCAATCCCTGCATTCTGAAATTCATTTTCCACCTGCTTACGGTACTTCTGGCGGCTGATATCTACAAATGGCGCCAGATGCGTCAGGCTGATACTCTGTCCTCCATATTGCGAGCTGGCAATCTGTGCAATACTCTGTGTCGCAATATTGCAGGCTGTTGAAAAACTCTTTGGACGCTCAATCATTGTTTCACTAATGACGGTTCCATTCTGCAGCATATCCTCCAGATTTACCAGACAGCAGTTATGCATATGCTGTGCAAAATAGTCTGAATCATGAAAATGAATAATCCCCTGCTCATGGGCACGAACGATCTCTCTTGGAAGCAGAAAACGTCTTGTAATATCTTTACTGACTTCTCCTGCCATATAATCACGCTGTACACTGTTAACCGTAGGATTTTTATTGGAATTTTCCTGCTTCACTTCCTCATTATTGCATTCCAACAGACTGAGAATCTGCTTATCTGTAGAATTTGACTTACGGACTAACGCGCGGTTATAACGGTACGTAATATACTTTCTTGCAACGCTGAACGCACGCTTATCCATTATCTGCTCTTCTACCAAATCCTGAATCTCCTCCACACCAAGAGAACGGTTGGCATCCATACAAATATCTTCAATACAGTTAGAAATATTTTCAATCTGCGTCTCTGTCAGGCGCTCTTTTACAGGAACTTCATGATTCGCCTTCGTAATCGCTGCCACAATTTTTTTAACGTCAAAATTCATTTCAGAGCCGCTTCGCTTAATTATTTTCATCGTTATACACCGTCTTTCTCAATTTTAAATACTTTCCAGGTCACCTTTCTGTCCCAAGGCGCATAATGCAATAGTACCATATCTTGTATCTCTTTTCAATACAAACACTAAATATTGTGCTCCCCGTTTTCACCTTTTTTCCTAACATTTACAGCCTTCTGCTTCAAATTTAAGAGCAGCTCCTTGACTTCTACCGCAGAACGGTTCTTTGTTATAATTTTCATGGTAGGGAATGCTTCCAGCAGGCGATGGCTCCGCAAACGGGGCGCATGCTTCAATAACTCCTTCCCCTCTGTAAGTCCCATAGCAGAAACCTTTTCCACCAACTCTTTTGTTGTACTATTCAAAATATCTCTCATGGAAATACCCTTGATTTCCTGCAAAAGATACTCAAGCTCTTTACGAAATTCATAAAGATTTTCTAATTGCTTGCGGAAATTAAAGGTCGTAATCACTGTATAAGTAACATCAGCCACTGTCAGCAGGAGAAAAATACCAAGCAGGATTCTCCCGGAATCTTCTGGGATGTTTCCCATGATAAACGAAGCCGCCGGCTGGAGCACATCAAACATCAATAGCGATAAAATCCCCCAGAATAAAGAAGGAATCAACGCAATCCTTCCCTGAAAATTATATGGCTCTTTCGAATAATCCCACCATTTGGCATGAAATGCCACCTCAAGCAGCCACGATGTAATATACTCGATAACCGTTGCAATCACCATTCCCATAATGTACAAAAGGCTTGCAATTTCCGAAAACGGACGCAGCAAAACATATACCAAAACTGCCCCAAATCCATATAAAGGAAGTACCGGCCCAAGCAAAAAACCACGGTTTACAAACTTCCTGTCACGAAGAAATACAAAAGTACATTCATATATCCAGCCTGCAAAGGCAAAAATATAAAAATCCATTAAAATATAGTAAATCGATAAACCTGCTATCATAGCATTTCCTCTCTTATTCCTCTTATTCCTATTGTTCCTATTTTCTCACTGCCAAATCCTTTGACAATGTTTCCAGATAATGTATATAAATCTGATTACTGAAAGAAATCTGGTAATCCTGATTTAATTCCTCACGCCGGAAACTCTTTCTTCCACCATTTTTCGCCCGAATCCAGAATGTCAGGACATCCCGGAACGGAACATAATAATACTCCTCTGCCTTTGAAAAGTAAATAATTAAAAAAGCAACTCCATTCTGCTCCTCAAATTCACGCATATAGTTCATCTGATGCTCATGGATATTTTGAAGCGGAAATGTGTCAGTTGCGCATTCCTTAGCATCAAAACATACAGGCACACCCTGTACATTACCAATATAGTCTACCGTACTTTTCTGCTCAAAATAAGCCAGCGTAATATGATGCCTTTCCCTGTCAATTTCCATTGGCGTAATCGGAGTCGGAATCTTCTGAACCAAGGCCAGCTTTTCCTGCCGATACTTTTCATTCGTAATATTTAAAGCCTCCTCCAGTACAGAACCACGAAGACCTCTTGAATTCCAAGATGGCATACTATTCCTCCTCCCGCATTCCCATTCCGTCCAGTACCCTTTTGAAATGCTCTGGCAATGGTGCCGTCCAAATCCTGTTATGATATTCCTCCGGAAGATACGCCGGATTTCCCAAACACAGCTTCCATGCGTGCAAAAGCTGATATCTGACTCCAAATTCCTTTTTAAACAGATGATACATACTCTTCTCACCATATTTTGTATCACCTGCGAGTGGATGTCCAATACTTTCTAAATGTGCACGAATCTGGTGGGACTTTCCCGTCACCAGATGTACCTTAAGCAGGGTATATTCATTCCCTTTCCAAAACACATTCTGCAAAGGTTCATAAGCTGTAATAATCCTTGCAGCCCCTTCCACATGTTCCTTCGTAACCATCACCCTGTTATGCTTTGCATCTTTTTTTAAATATCCGTCAATATCAGCCTTTTTCGCTATTTTTCCTTTTACAATACAAAGATAGTACTTTTGTAAATCCCTCTCCCTGAACAGGCGGTTCAGATATTGCAGACTCTCCACCGTCTTTCCTGCCACAACAAGCCCTGTTGTATTGCGGTCAAGGCGATTGCATACCCCCGGCCGGAAAACACTCTCCTGCTGCTCCCTGTCCGTCATGAGATATTCTGTCATATACTCCGTTAGGGAAATATCCTCCTTATCTGCCTTCTGGGACAGCATCCCTATCGGTTTATTGACTACCAGCACATTGTCGTCTTCATAGATAATCTCCAGATCCTGCGGGCTTTCATCCGCGTTTCTGTTAAAAATTCCCTGTTCTGATTCTCTGGCTTTTTGTCCAGCCTGCTTTGGAAACTCCCGAAATTTATCAACTGTTCCATCAGAAAGAAAGAGCTTGATTTCATCACCTGCCAAAAGCTTTTCCATTCCTTCCGCTTTCCTGCCATTTAAGACAATATTTTTCTTACGCATCATCTTGTAGAGAAAACTCTTTGGCGCCAGCTTCATATATTTCCCCAAATATTTATCCAAACGCTGCCCGGCCTCCTGCGCTGTAACCTGTAATATCCTCATAGTTAATTCTCCTACCATGGAAGAATACCTGTTTTTGGCATTCTTCAGAGGTGCGACTGTAGTTTTTCCTTGCACATGGTTTTTTCATGTGCTATGGAAGACTTCGCACCTTTTATACAATAAGGGAAAGCAAATATGACTTTACATGGCTTTCCTCTTCTTCCTCCATTTCCCTTGGTTCTACCTTGGCAATTTCCCCAAGAAATGTCTTCTCACTGTCCACAATCTTCACCTTGTAGCCGCTTCCCCAATTTTGGACGCCACCCGTCAGATACTTCCGCACATAAGAAAGTTCCTGCTTTCCATCTCCAAGCAGACCAATCACCTGTCCATTTCCCACTGCGATAAAATCAAGATGCATCACCTTTTCCGGGGATGTGATTACCAAATCTGTATATAACTCCATCTTCTCCGGCAATACCTTTTTCACTTCATCAAACCGCTCCTTCTCAACCGAATGATAAGGAAAAGTAACAATCAACGCTACCAAATATTTTGCGCCCGGCAGCACAAAAAGAATCGCTATTACTGTAAAAATATTGCGATTTGACATTTTATTCAGAAGAAGACCCGCTACAAAAACAGTAATTCCAAGCAGCGCCATAAGCAGCGCCCCTATTAATGCCTTCCTCTTCCTCGCCTTGATATAACCAAATTCGCCACGTTGTACTTTCATTTTTCGCTCCGTTTCTGCAAGAAAACTCTGCTCCTGCTTTTTCTATTGATATCTCCAGCCGGGATAGTACTTGTTCTTCAAACTTCCTTTCCCGTTTCCCTGTCCCCATCCAAGGCCAAAACCATCCACACATACCAGCACATTTCCGGTATAAGCCAGCTCCATAGTAATCGTTTCCCCTTTTAAATACTTAAGAACCCGTTCATCCGTGACGGACAGATTCAGCACTTTGGAAAAATCATCTTTTCGCAATATTAAAGCGAGCTGATGAGACGCTAAAATCTTGTGTTTCCACTCGCAAAGAGGCAGCCCCTGATAAATAATCCGTAATCCATTTAACTGGTCTTCCTGAAGCGGAAGAAGGGATACCACCTGCTTCCTCACAGAGAGTTCTCCATCCGGCAAAGGCAGTCTGCTGACAAAATCCTCTATTTCTTTTCCTGCTGTTTTATCAAAAGCACTGCCAAAAATTTTCTCCTTTTTCTTCCTGCCAGAAATAAAAACATCCCTGTCTGCCTGTGTCACACCTTTTTTATGCAGGAGTACGGCAAAATGTCCTTCCCCTTTTGCATGATGCGGAAAAATTCTGACACAGTGCTTCAACTCCGCCTGCCCGCCTTCTACCATATCCGGCCTGCCCTCCAAAAATCCCTCCGGGCGTTCCACAGGACAGATTTCCATATCAGGATACTGCATTAATATCCATTGTACCACGTTTTCGTCCTCTATAACAGAAAAAGTACAGGTGGAATAAACCAACATCCCTCCCGGCCTTAACATCCGGTATGCCTGTCCCAGAATCTCCTTTTGGATGTCCGCATAATACTCTGGCCCTTTTTCCAGCCAGTCTTTTATCATCCTTGGCTCTCTCCGAAACATGCCTTCCCCTGAGCAGGGCGCATCCAGCAGGATTTTATCAAAATATCCTTCAAAAACATCTGCCAGCCTCTCAGGTGTTTCTGCTGTCACTACGGCATTTGTAACGCCTGCCATCTGCAAATTTTTTGCCAGAGCCATCGTTCTCGACACACTGATATCGTTTGCAACCAAAAGCCCTGTTCCTTTTAATTTTGCTCCTAGCTCCGTTGCCTTCCCACCGGGTGCGGCACAGAGGTCCAATACCCTGTCCCCCTCTTTCACTGGCAAAAGCATGGCCGGAATCATTGCACTCGGCTCCTGAATATAATACAGCCCTGCAAAATAATAGGGATGCTTCGCCGGATTTTCCTTTTTGGCATCAAAATAAAATCCTTTTTCTGTCCATGCAACCTCTGATGTTGAAAAAGGATTTATTTCTTTCCACTGTTCTACTGACATCCTGCCTGTATTGATCCGGAAAGCTGTATAAGGACTCCGGCAAAGACTCTCCTCATAAAGATGATATTCCTCTCCCAAAAGCTCCTTCATTCTTTCCCGGTAACGCTCTGGTAAATCTCCCATATCCACGGGCCTCCTGTATTCTTCTTAGGAATGATTTCGTTTCACTTGGCAGTGTTTTCACCACCATTGTGGCACCCCCTCATGAAAAATGCTGCTTCATATCTCAAGCATTGCATGGGAAGAACGCTGCTTTTGCGTTCTTCTTAAGAATGAAGTTTCACTTGGCGGTGTTTTCACCGCCTTAGTGAAACTTCATTCTTTATCTTTGGATCGTCTGTGCCCGGTATGTCTCTGCAATAATATCAAGCTGCTTATTAAAACGGGCTAACATCTGCATATCATCCTTCCGGTAAATCTTAAAGAATTCATCCTGAATTTTTGCAACTTCCCGCTTATTTGCCACATAATACAGATTCTCAATATTATTCAGAATATCAGAAATAATCGTAGCCTTCTGCTTATTGGAATTCTGCGCATCCATGATTTCGTCACGCACCGATGCCATCTCATTATCTAACATATCCACCGCATCCGCCGCCCGCAAAAGGCGCATCCGCAATTCGTCCGGCATATGCTCCTTGTATTTGTACTGCAGCGAATGTTCAATCGTTGACCAGAAGTTCATCGCCAGCGTACGAATCTGAATTTCCACTTCAATCCTTTTGGGTCCGTGAATCGTCTGAACCGTATAATATGCAATAATGTGATAGCTCCGGTAACCACTCGGCTTACTCTTTGTAATATAGTCTTTTTCCTGTTTTATTTCCAAATCTTCCCTTTGACGGATAATTTGTACTACCGTCTCAATATCTTCCACAAACTGGCAAATCAGACGAATTCCAGCAATATCCTCGATCTTATCCGTTAAATTTTCAATACTTACTCCCTTTCTCTGGGCTTTCTCCAAAATACTCGGAATCCGTTTTACCCTGCCAGTAACTATCTCAATGGGAGAATACACCTTTTCGTTCTGATACTGCTGCTTCACATGGTTAAACTTAACAACCAGTTCATCCACAGCAAGCTGATAAGGTGCCAGTATTTCTCTCCATAACTGTACTTCCATGTATACCTCCAATTCCACCTGACTTATTCCATCTTATGCAACTTTCTCCAATAAGTAATATGGATTCAGGCTTTTTTCCCTTCCCTTAACCTGTCGGTAAATTCCGAAATGAAGATGTACTGCAAATTTTCCTTTTGTTCCCTCTTTTCCATAGCCGGTATTCCCCATCATACCGAGCACTTCCCCAGAGGTAACTTTCTTTCCCACCTTCATTCCCTTTGCATAGGTATCCATATGAGCATAGTAGTAATAAAAGCCGGAGTCGCTTCGAATCCCTATACGGTATCCTCCAAGCGGCAGCCATCCTATCTGCTCCACTACTCCGTTGGAAACTGACTGAATTTGAAAATAGCCTGCCTGATTGTTGGAAGCCATAATATCAATTCCCTCATGGCTTCGTTTTCCACCGTATGTTCTGGCAGCCCCGTATCCATTATCAAAATAGCAGTATTCCTTTTTATGGATATCTTCCCTGACAGGAAAACATTCTATCTCCCGAAGCAATGTTTTGATTTCTCCTACAGAACATTCCTTCTCCATATTTTTACAAATTGCAATCTGCTCCTGCAATTCCCTCACCCAGTACATCTGTAATAAAATACTAACCACTACGATTATTCCAAAAAGGTATTTTCCAAAATGTCTCCCTTTGGAACCATTGTACGGTTTTCTGTTCTTTCCTCTTCCGATACGGCCATTCGCTGAATGAAACCTTTGCATTATTCCTGATATAAAAATCCCCGTCACAGCAGTTTTCCTTTGCAACGTATTCTTTTTATCCTATGAAATAATCCCTGTTTCCATTACATATTTTTTGATTTCTCCGCACATGCCTTCATGCACTCCATCACACTGCCCCGAAATCCTTTTTGCTCTAAAACTCTTACCGCTTCTATTGTCGTACCTGCCGGAGAGCACACCATATCCTTTAACTCTCCCGGATGCCTGCCCGTTTCTAATACCATCTTTGCACTGCCAAGAACTGACTGGGCAGCAAACTGATATGCCTGCGCACGCGGCATTCCCTCCGCAACCGCTGCATCTGCCATTGCTTCTATAAACATAAACACATATGCAGGTGAACTTCCACTTACCGCAATTACTGCATCCATCATAGATTCCTGAATCACTTCAGCCTTTCCAAAGCTCTCCAGAATACCGCATACTTCACGCAGCTCCTCCTCCGTCACATTTTCATTTGGACAGACGGCAGTAATCCCTTCCCCAACCAGCGCTGGTGTATTTGGCATCGTTCTGATAATTTTCCTTTGACCTCCAAATGCCTTCTCTAACCATGCCATACTTTTTCCTGCTGCAATGGATACAATCATCTGCTTTTCTGAAACAGCTTCCCTTATCTCTTGAATCACCTCCTCACAGTAAACTGGTTTTACTGCCAAAAAGAGCATATCAGCAGATGCCGCTTCTTTATTATCCAATGTTGTATGGATTCCAAACTCTTTTGCAACTTTATCTATCGTTTTCTGTGTTGCTGCCGTTGCAATCATTTCCTCCTTCGTAAATAAACCAGATTTCAATACTCCTCCGATGATTGCCTGTGCCATGTTACCAGCACCAATAAAACCTAAACGCATGGTAAGCCTCCTTTTTGTACTTGCTCCTCTTCAATAGATATTATTTATTATTCTACCATGTTTTTCTATGCTTTGCACTTCTTTTATAACCATGATTTCAAATCCATTGCCTGTAGCAGCAGTTTTTGAAATTCCGGTAACTCCGCAAGCTCCACATGCTCTATTTGCTGTGCCAGAAGTTCCATTTCCTTTGAAAAAAACTTATCTGTTATGACCCTTGCCGCCCCTCTTCCTGCAGCATTTCCCACAAAAAATACCTTCTGCCGGCTAACATCCGGCAGCAATCCGATTTTAACGGCATTCCCAAACCGCATACAACTTCCAAGCACTCCTGATACAATAATTTCTTCCACATCAGAAAGACGGATTCCTCCCGACTGGAGAAGCGCGTTTATCCCCGCTTGAATTGCCCCTTTGGCAAGCTGGGTATTTCGGATATCACTTTGCTGCAAATAGATTTCCCTGCCATCTCTTTCATCCTGATATAACAGAAAAGCATTTTGTCCATTTCTTTTGATTAGCTGTCCACAGATTTCCTGATGAACGCCCTGCTTTTTTGCCTCTTCCTCCGTTAGCAGATAGCCGTCAGCAAGCAGTACTCCGCATTTCCGCATCTCTGCCATAGCATCCACCAGTCCAGAACCGCAAATTCCCTTCGGAAGCTCACCTCCAATATATTCCAAAATAATATTTCCATTGCCGGAAGAAATTTTTACTCCGCTTACTGCTCCTGGTTTTGCCGGTATACCACACTGTATTCCCTTCCCCTCAAATGCCGGTCCTGCTGCGGTAGAGCATACCCTAAGACTGCCTCTTTGGTTCAATATAATTTCTGCATTTGTCCCCAAATCAACCGCTAACTGGACTTTTTTCTTCTGTATAAGATTCTCTGTACCAATCACGGCCAGCGCGTCACTCCCCACATGTGCTGCAATCCCTGAAAGCACGCTGACTGTTGCATTTTTCAGAAACTTCATGCCAATCTCATATCCGGTACAGGAAAAATTACCGGTATAAGCAGCCTGAAATGGAAAACCTGCTAATCCTGCTACGCTTTTATCTAAAAAAAGATGACACATTGTTGTGTTTCCCACTACAGCAAGATGCACTTTCTTACTGTCAAATATTTCGAAATCTATTTTGTTTTGTAATCCCTCCTGTGCCATCTGCTCTATCTGGGTAATAACCATTTCATGCAGGATATCTCCTTTCCCAGATAATGTATGCATAATCCGCATCATGACATCTGCACCAAGTTTTGTCTGTTCATTTGTTTTCGATATCTGCCCAATTACTTTTTTTTCCGGCAGCGATAAAATTGTCATGGCAACGGTAGTCGTTCCAATATCTACTGCTATGCCGATTTCAAATTCCAAATCCTTTGGCAGATTCCAAAAATCATCGTTCCATAATTTTTCATTTATACCCTTTGTATGCTTCTGCTGCTCTCGAAGAATTACCATATACTTCCTTTCCTATAAGTTTAAAAAAGGAGCCGCTAACGACTCCTTTTTGCTCATGTTATTAGTTATTGTGATTATTTTGCATAATCAGTCACTCTGGATTCACGAATTACATTTACCTTTATCTGTCCAGGATATTTTAATTCGTCTTCAATCTGTTTTGATATATCTCTTGCAAGAAGAATCATATCATCATCACTCACCTTATCAGGAACTACCATAACCCTGACCTCACGGCCAGCCTGAATTGCAAATGATTTATCAACTCCCTTAAAGCCATTGGAAATATCTTCTAACTGTTTCAATCTGTTTGTATATGTTTCTAATGTTTCTCTGCGCGCACCAGGACGTGCAGCAGAGATTGTGTCAGCTGCCTGTACAATACAGGCAATTAAGGTCTCCGGCTCTACATCACCATGATGCGCTTCAACGACATTAATGACAATACCGGATTCCTTGTATTTCCGACAGAGGTCTGCACCAATCTGAACATGTGTTCCTTCCATCTCCTGATCAACAGACTTACCGATATCATGCAATAAACCAGCACGCTTCGCTGTACGCACATCCACTCCAATCTCTCCTGCAAGCAAACCAGACAGATGTGCAACTTCAATCGAATGTTTTAACGCATTCTGGCCGTAACTGGTTCTAAATTTCATTCTTCCTAACAAACGAATCAGCTCAGGGTTAATACCATGCACTCCAACTTCAAGCGTTGCAGCTTCTCCCTCTTCCCGAATCATTGATTCGACTTCTCTTTGAGCCTTTTCGACCATTTCCTCAATTCTCGCCGGATGAATTCTTCCATCTACGATAAGTTTCTCAAGGGCAATCCTTGCAATCTCCCTTCGAACTCCATCAAATCCTGATAAAACAACTGCTTCCGGTGTATCGTCAATAATCAGATTCACACCGGTCAGAGTCTCCAGAGTACGGATATTTCTTCCTTCTCGTCCAATAATCCTACCCTTCATCTCATCATTTGGTAACTGTACAACTGAGATAGTAGTCTCTGCTACATGGTCAGCCGCACAACGCTGAATGGCAGTCACCACATAATCTTTTGCTCTCTTATCAGCTTCTTCTTTTGCTTTGCGGTCTAATTCTTTTACAAGAACTGCCGTTTCATGTTTTACATCTTCTTCAACAGATTTTAACAGATATTCCTTAGCCTGCTCAGTAGTAAGTCCAGAAATTTTCTCAAGCTCCTGCAAATGACTATTCTTAATTTCAGTCAGTTCCTTTTTCTGCCTGTCCAACTCGGCATCTTTTGCATTTAACTTAGCTTCTTTCCTTTCTAATACTTCCGCTTTCTTATCCAGAGCTTCCTCTTTCGATAGCACACGCTTTTCATATCGCTGAATTTCTGCTCTTCTTTCCTTGGATTCACGCTCAATCTCATTTTTATTCCTGAGCGCCTCTTCCTTTGCTTCGAGCAACGCTTCACGCTTTTTGGTCTCTGCAGTCTTTAAGGCTTCATCTATAATATTCCTTGCCTTCTCCTCCGCATCTCCGAGCTTTGCCTCTTCGTTCTTTTTATAATTCTGAACAGACATATTCGAAGCAACCAACGCTGTCACGACTATGATAGCAACTATCATCACAACGACTATTGCAATGATTACAAATGTTGGCATCGAACAGGAGCACCTCCTTATTTAATTTTCATTGTAAAAAACACAACAATATGATTTTATACTTTATACACGAATATGTCAAGTTGATACCTTGCTATTTTATGCAATATGACAATTCCTTTCTGTCAAATTATAGATTCAACGCGCGAAAAATGTCATCTGTCCGAAAACCTTTTCTATACAGCTTTGCAGCAATCTTTTGCTTCTCTTCATAGGAAAAATCTTCTGCCGTCTCCCCGTCTTTTATAAATTTTTTCATCGCTTTTTGTAAAGCTCTGGAGTCATCCATATGGATGCTCTCCAGAGCAATTTCTATATATTCTTCCGGTACATGGCGTTTTTCCAAATCTTGACGGATTCTTTTTATACTTCTTGAATCACTGTAAATTTCTGCAAAGCGTATCGCATAACGTAAATCATCAATATAATGGAAACTTTCCACATAAGCAATGGCATCTTCAATCACTTCTTCATCAAAGCCGGCCTGTTTCATCTTATCCGCCAACTCCCACTTTGTACGGTCTTTATGCGAAAGTAATGCCATTGCTTTCTTCTTTCCCTTTAAAAAACGCTCTTCCTCTTCCATAAATTATTTCTCTTCTGCAGGAACGGTATCTGCTTCCACATCCTGTTTCCCGTCTGCAGCCTCCTCAGCTTCATGGTTAAAATACTTATCCCGTACCTTCTGTTCCACTTCTGCTAATATTTCCGGATGCTCTTTCAGGTAGGTCTTTGCATTCTCCCTTCCCTGTCCAATTTTGCTTCCTTCATAAGCATACCATGCACCGCTTTTTATGATAATATTTTCTTCTGCAGCCAAATCCAGAATTTCACCTTCTCTGGAGATACCCTCACCAAAAATAATATCTACCTCTGCTGAACGAAATGGCGGCGCAACTTTATTCTTTACTACCTTAATCTTTGTACGGTTTCCAATCGGCTCTCCATCCTTTTTAATCTGCTCACCCCTGCGTACCTCTAAACGCACAGAAGAATAATATTTCAACGCACGTCCACCGGTTGTTGTCTCTGGATTTCCAAAAAGCACACCAACCTTTTCACGCAGCTGGTTAATAAAAATTACACTGCAGCTCGTCTTTCCAATGACACCAGTCAGCTTACGAAGTGCCTGTGACATCAAACGCGCCTGCAAACCAACATGGCTGTCTCCCATTTCACCTTCAATCTCTGCCTTTGGCACCAGTGCAGCAACCGAATCCACAATAACAATGTCCATCGCCGTAGAACGAACCATTGTTTCTGCAATTTCCAGTGCCTGCTCTCCGGTATCCGGCTGCGATATGTAGAGATTATCAATATCTACTCCGATACTTTTTGCATATACCGGATCCAGCGCATGCTCCGCATCAATAAATCCGGCAATTCCACCCTGCTTTTGAACTTCGGCAACCATATGAAGTGCCACTGTCGTCTTACCGCCAGACTCAGGCCCATAAATCTCAATAATTCTTCCGCGCGGAATCCCACCGACTCCAAGGGCAAGGTCAAGCCCCAATGAACCAGACGGAACAGTCTCTACATTCAGATGGGCATTGTCCCCAAGCTTCATGACCGATCCTTTTCCATACTGCTTCTCTATCTGTGCCATAGCAGCTTCTAATGCTTTCTTTTTATTTTCATCCACTTTTACGTCTTTTGCCATAATTTCCCTCATTTCCGCAAGGTGAACAAAGTTCACCTTTGCTTTTTGCACATAACAGAGTTTGTGGATGCAGGGCAGACACAAACTCTTAGAGCGAAACTCTCTCCTTCGCCCTTATCCTCCTACCAAGAACAAATGTTCTTTAGTATCATAAACTCTTTTTTATCATCTGTCAATACGTTATTTGGATATTTATGATTTAACACAGTATCCTATGTACGTCAATGGAAATATTGCACAATCTTTCAGACAGCTACGGGGTCATTTTCAGTTCACGGTACTTTTGGGTATAAAGAACTACTTCATTTTTGGTGATTAGACGGTATTTGTTCAAATCGTATATCGTATTTACGAATTCTTTTCCGCTGATTGGTGCATCTAACAGCGCATCCAATGTTTGGGTAATCTGCTCTTTATATTCGTCCAAAGTAATAATCTGATTTTTACAAAGCAGGCTGGAGCGGTACATCTCCTTAAAATACTCATTAAAACGGTCAGAGGCTATAACCTTGTCATCTACCAAAAAAGCAACCCCCGGCAGCAACACCTTCCGCAGATTTGCAACTGAAGTATTTGTCAGATAAATTCCCGGTTCAATGCGGAATGTATTTTTCTTAATTTCTAACTTGCCATCCTTCGTGCTTTCAAAATATTCCGGTAAGAATGGCTGAAACATTTTAGAAATTAAGGAAGAATATCGAAATGGTGTATAATCTTTCTCTGCATCTGCTGCTACATTTTTCACCAGCAAAAAGCCCTTAATATCTTCTAGCGGCACTTCAAATTCCTCCGCTTTTCCCGTTAAAACCAAAAAATGGAGCATCGTATCCGTTCTCCACATAAACGCAGGAGCCTGCTCGATTTTCTTTGCAGGATAACTGTCAATCATAACCTTCACATGGATCTGATTCACCTTATGCTGTTTCATTAATTTTTTCAGCTTTTTCGAATCCATCCCTGCCAGATAGCGTGATTTCTCCCGCTCACGTTCCTTTCTGGTTTTATTTTCCTCTCCTGATTCTTCCCCTTCCTTCTTACTTTTTGGGGATGCTTCGGAAGTATTCTCCTGGGCGTCAGACTTTTTCTTTTCCTTACTGCCCTTAGGCTTTCTTGGACGCTGTAAATCTTTTAAGGAAACAGCCTGCGATGTTATCAGGCCAGCCAGCCCGACTCCAGCCCCTCCCATAATCAGATAGGGAAATCCCATAATGATTCCCACCAGCAGTAAAAGAACCGCACTGATTCCCATAATTGCAACAGACCACAAAAACAGTTTTGTCTTTGTATTCCCATGAATCATACTATTTAAAATTTTTTCTATCATTAACGAAGCCTACCTCCCTCATAACGCGCAAATGCCTCCATACACCGCATGACAGAGTCATATTGTTCTTCTATATCGCCTTCCTCCAGTACAATGTCAAATGCAACCGCTATGTTATTTAACATACGCTTGTCTATATATTGCTTTAATCCAATCAAAATCTGTCTCCGTTCATGAAACGTATCCGCATCCAGAAGCTGCAGCAGTCCGCGGTGGGCAATCTCACTATCCGTCAGTTTTCCTCCTAAATAACGCTCCGGCTGTCCGGTTTTAATTGCCTTAAGAAATTCTCCATCACTAATTTCTCCCCTGCCGCTGTCCCCTGTCTGTGTTTTCTGCCACTGTTCTTTTTTCACAGAATCTTCTGCCTTTTGTCCTCTCTCAAAGGTAATCTTTTCAAAACGGTACTTTTCCCCCACTTCAGGATATTTTTTTGTATCAACCATTCCCATAAACTCTTCCAAGTCCCTTACAAAATATTGATATGGCTCATACATCGCCTGATAGACCACCTGCTCCCTCAACGTTTCACTGTCAAGGGCTAACATCTTTACCTGATATATTTTTCCTTTAAAATGTCTGTAAAATTCTTCACTAACCGGTTTTTTTCTTTCCATTTTCCCTTTAACCTTTCAGTCATGCCGCTTACATGGCACAAACAATATCATGGCAGCTTTACCGTCTCTTTTAACAATTTCATGTCTCACTAAATATATGCTGTTTCCACTTTAATGACAACATGATAGGCAGGATATATTTCCGATATCCTGCTTGTGACAGCAACACGTATTTCCTCCTCTGTCATAACAAATCCAGGCGATACCGCTACATCAAACACAAGATTGGTACGCTTATCCCCTGCCACGACACGAAAATCATGAATCGTCAGCTCCTGGTTCACCTGCATTACTATTTCAGAAATGTCCTTTTTCATTGCCAGAACCAATTCATCTTTCACCTCAACCGGGTCCATATGAATCACACTTTCACAATCCAATTCTCTATCCAGATCGGATTCAATATGTTCTACCATATCATGCAATTCAAAGACATTCTCATCTCCCGGAACTTCTACATGCAGGGAAATCATCATCCGCCCAGGCCCATAGTCATGGACAATAACATCATGAATCCCCTGTACAATACCATGTCTTAAAACAATAGCATATATTTTTTCAATTAATTCCGGTCTTGGTTTTCCACCAAGCAATGGGCTGACTGTTTCCTTTGCCGTCTGGTAACCTGCCCAAAGGACAAACAGAGAGACCATCACTCCACAGTAACCGTCAATATTAACACCTGTCGCCAGCATAACCCCTATAGATGCAAATACGAAAGAAGTAGCAACTGCATCACTCAGGCTGTCTACCGCCGTAGCCCGCATGGCAGTAGACGCAATTTTTTTACCAATCCGGTAATTATAAAACGCCATATACAATTTTGTAATAATCGATACTATCAATATTATAACAGCCGCTTTGCTTGTTTCCACAGGTTTGGGATTCCATATCTTCTCTGCCGAACTGCGCGCCAGTTCAAAACCAACCAATATAATAAGAATGGAAACAATCAGGCCTGATACATACTCAAAGCGTCCATGCCCAAAAGGATGCTCCCTGTCCGGCTTCATACTGGCAAATTTGAATCCTATTAAAGTCACAACAGAAGAACCGGCATCTGAAAAATTATTAAATCCGTCTGCCATAATTGCCATAGAACCCGTTACAATTCCTGCATAAAGTTTGATTCCAAACAATATGATATTTAGGAAAACACCAACTACACTGCAAAGAATTCCATACATTCTTCGTATTTTTGGTTTCTGATATTCCTCTGTCTCTTTTATTAGAATCCTGCCAAGCAATGTTATCATATAAAACCTATTCCTCCATCATTTCACATACTTTCAGAAGTATTGCACACTCCAGACGCTTTCTTTGAATTTTACAGGAAAGTTCGTATGCTTCGTGGATATCTCCATTATAAATATAATTATTTGCATTACATCCGCCACTGCAGTAAAATTTTGCCCAGCATTCCTGACAGGCAGGCTTCGAATATACATGAGAACCGGCAAATTCCTTTTTTATCTCTTCATTAAATGTGCCCTCTTCTATATTTCCCATCTTATATTCTTCATGGCCTACAAACTGGTGGCATGGATAAATATCTCCATCCGGTGTAATCGAAATATATTCATTTCCACTGCCACAGCCACGAAGCCTTTTTACAACACACGGTCCCTGATCTAAATCAATCATAAAGTGGAAGAAATTGATAAATCCTCCTTTTTCTTTTATCTGCGTAATCCGCTCTGCCAGTTCATCATATTCTTCATAAATCCTGTCCAAATCAGCTTCTGTAATCGCAAATTCCTTTTCCGGTTTTTCGATTACAGGCTCCACAGAAATCTGTTCAAAGCCCTCCTCATACAAATGCGTAACATCTTCTGCAAAATCAAGGTTATGCTTTGTATAAGTTCCACGCACATAGTATTCCTTGTCACCGCGTTTTTCAACCAGCTTTTTAAATTTTGGAATTATTTTGTCATAGGAACCACTTCCATCCACACGTACACGCATCGTATCATTTACTTCTTTTCTTCCGTCAATCGAAAGAACCACATTGTACATTTCCTTATTCAGATAATCGATACTATCATCATCCAACAGCAGGCCATTCGTAGTCATTGTAAATTTGAAATTTTTACCGCATTCCTTTTCCCTGCTTCTGGCATATTCTACTATTTCTTTTACTACCTCAAAATTCATCAGAGGTTCTCCACCGAAAAAATCCACTTCTAAATTTTCCCTTCCCACTGACTTTTCTAACAGAAAATCAATTGCAGCCTTTCCTACCTCAAAAGGCATCAGCTTGCGTCCGGTACCAAAATCGCCTGTAGAAGCAAAGCAGTACTGGCAGCGGAGATTACAGTCATGTGCAATATGAAGGCACATTGCCTTAATTGGTGATACGACAGCAGTCTTTGCATAATCACCATAGATATCTTCACTATATAGCATTTTTTCTTTATAAAGGGATACAATTTCCTCATAAGATTCTGCAATTTCTTCCTGCTGGTATTTATCAGAAAGCGCTTCTAACGCTTCCTTCGGACATTCCTTTTCAAACGGCGGCTTCACTTCATCCAATAAATCATACGTAATATCATCAATAATGTGAACACCTCCACTATTTACATCCAGTAAAATATTCATGTCTTTTGCCTTAAATTTATGTATCATTTTATTCCTCTTTTCTTTCAGGAAAACTTTGTTCTCCTGTTCTTTTTTACTGCAAAGTGAATGGCTGTTACGAGAACTCTCATAACAGCCATATGGTTCATAACGATAAAAATTCACGAAGTGTAATTTCTATTGTTTTCATTTATTCGGGAACAATAGAACTATTTATTCTCTTCGTTTGCACATTTCTGATTGCCAACGGTGCAAGAAGTCTTGCATGCAGACTGACAAGATGCCTGACACTTACCACATCCACCTTTTTTTGCTGTTGCACTTAAATTTGCCTTATTTACTGTTTTAATATGCTTCATTTTATCTTCCTCCATATCATTTAGCTTTCTTTCAGTACGTTATATCATACTATATTTCTATCAAAAAAACAACCTTTTCTCCAAAAACTACCAACATATTTCTTTGAAAGTATCACATACTATTACCATGATAAGCAATCACTTATCAGCAGCCGGAAAGATATCAATCCTGATTATGCCTTATATAACAGGAATTAAATCTGTCCGGCAAACGAAAAAGGAGGAAAAAATCATGACAAACAATCAGAGTTCAAGAATGGAAGTTCCACAGGCCAAAGAAGCTATGGACAAGTTTAAGATGGAGGTTGCCAACGAGCTTGGTGTACCACTTAAGAATGGTGGATATAATGGTGACTTAACATCTGCCCAGAATGGTTCTGTTGGTGGCGAGATGGTTCGTCAGATGATTAAGCGTCAGGAAGAAGAAATGTCTGGTAGATAGTCATTCTCTATGAAGCAGGGAAAAATCTTTGATTTTATTTCCTGAAAATAGAAGACTGCCCCCTAATCATTAGGAGGCAGTCTTTTAGTATTTCTTAATAAACGCAAGCCAAACGCAAAGGAACTTTCAATTCCTTACAAACATCGCTGCCTGACTCGCTGCTTTGCGGGAATCAATTAATACTCTACAAACTTTCCCTCTGCCTTATCATTTATTACATAATACGCTTTTCTGTCCACTACATTTACATAAACCTTTAATGATTTAATGGAAGAAATACGATGACCTTCGTTCTTGTATTCCATTTTAATACGTTCTACTAATTCATTTGAAAGAACCTGCTCATGATTATACTCAAAATAAACTTCTTCTACAGAAACCTGCTCACCCTTCTTTGGAGCTTTCTTAGCAGCAGCCTTTTCTGAAGCTGGTTTTCTTCCTGGCTTTCTGCCTGGTTTCTTCTTTTCTGTTACAGGCTTTTCCTCTACCTTAGCAGCAGCCTTCTCAACTGGCTTTTCTTCCTTCTTTACAGCTTCTACAGGTTTTACTGTCTCTTCTTTCTTTACTTCAGGCACAACATCTTTTGATGCACTTTCTTCTACTTTTGTTGCATCTGTTTTAGAAGCTGCTGCCTGTGCAGTTGCCACTGATGCAGCCTTTACAGGAGCTGCTGTACTAACTTCTTTTTTTGCTACGGATTTGTTTTTGTTTCTCATTTCTTTTTTTCTCCTTTACCCAAAATAAAGCTTTTAGATTAATTGTTTACAACATCTAAAGTGTATATTTATTTTCCAAAAGTTTCAAGAGTTTTTTTTAATTTTGTTAGAATTGTACACATATATATTTCTTTTCGCAAAAAAATATAAAATATGCCTTATAAAAACAGCTAAACTATTTTAAATAATGCCGATATTCGCATTATTTCATGCGATTTACAATAAAAATATAAATCTAATTTTTTATGAAAATTAAAACAAAAAATGCTAAAGCATTTTTGTTGACATCCCGTTATACATTGAGAACTTTCCTATACGTTAAAAAGAGGGAATATGCATGCATTCCCTCATAATAAATACTGTTAAAAATCACTTCATTTTTGGTTTAAAAATCAGAGAAGCCAGATAACCAAAAATCAACGCGGCGGAAACACCAACAGAGCAGGCAGTAAATCCTCCTTTATAAATACCAATAAATCCTTCACTGTCAACCGCCTCTTTGATTCCCTTAAATAACGTATTACCGAATCCAAGAAGCGGAACGGTTGCTCCTGCCCCCGCCCACTCAGCAAAAGGTTCATACCATCCAAGCGCTCCGAGAACGGCACCGCTGCAAACTAAAATCACCATAATTCTTCCCGGCAAAAGTTTTGTATTATCCATTAAAATCTGTACCAGAACACAAATTGCCCCACCTACTAAAAAAGCCAATAAAAAATTCATACCACACCTCATCTCTCTCTCTATTTGTAATTTCTATTACCATGAATTAATACCTCTCTAAAATCACACCATGGGCAATGCCCGGAACACTGTTTCCTTCATTAAAACTTACCTGTGACAGCAATGCACCTGTAGGTACAAAAAGAACTCTGTTCCATTCGCCTTTTTCTAACATTTTCAGAATATATCCGGTAAGCATTACCGCACTGCATCCACATCCGCTTCCACCCGCCTGTACATTCTGCTCTTCCCCATAAATTTCAATTCCACAGTCCATATACTGTCTTTTAATGTTATATCCCTTTGCCTCAACAAAATCAATCAGGATATCCTTTCCTACCTTTCCAAGATCTCCTGTTATAATTTTGTCATAATGCTCTGGCTGATATCCAAAATCAATCAGGTTTTGTGCAATAACTTCCCCCGCCGCGGGTGCCATACAAGCTCCCATATTCATACTATCCTTGATTCCATAATCTATCACTTTTCCTGTCGTAATTCCCTTTACCCTGACCTTTCCTTTTTCTGCCCGTGCTTCAGCGGTAATTAAATCCTTTTCTCCTTTCTGCGAAAGCTCTTCTTTTCTTTGGGAACTGCTAAGGACTACCGCACCACTGCCCGTCACTGTCCATGTTGCAGCTTTTGGCCTTTGATTGCTATACCCCAGTGGAAAACGAAATTGCTTCTCTGCACTTGCAAAATGACTCGAAGTAATTGCAATCGCATGATTTGCAAAACCACCTTCCACTATCATGGAAGCAATCCCAATGGATTCTCCCATTGTAGAACATGCACCATATACTCCAAACAATGGAATATCCATATCCATCAGACCAAAGGATGATGCCATCAACTGCCCCAGCAAATCGCCTGCAACCATGTAGCGTACCTCTTTCTGGGATATTCCGGCATGACGGATTGCAAGCTCCGCTGCCTTCGCCTGAAGTTTTCCCTCCGCTTCTTCCCAACTGTCAGCACCTACTTTATCATCCTCCTCTATTACATCAAAATATTTTCCATAGGGTCCTTCTCCTTCTTTCTTTCCAACAACAGAAGCAGCTCCGGTAATAACCGGTGGATTTTCAAAACAAACACTTTGTTTTCCCATCTGTTTACAACTCATAATTTTCTCCATTTCTGCGCTGCTTATCATGAACTGTGCAAATGCGCTATGTGCCAAGCAGCACGAAGACACATAGTTATACTATTAGTATGGTTTATCTTTCAAAAAATATGAGCAACAGATGCCGTTAAAATTTTTTTAAAAAAAGGGGAATGCCAACGCATTCCCCTAGCAAAAATATCCTTCCCCATCTCAAAACAGGTAAGGATATTTTTTCATAAATTCGAATAATATAACGCTGTCGATATTTAACCGCAGGAGTAATATTATCACACGATGTCATCAACATCATTTAATGATTCTTCGTCTCCTAAATCAACCTTCTTTAATTTCCTGCGGTAGAAAATATCATAAAATACCGGAATGATAAACAATGTCATCAAAGTCGCATAAGCCAGACCGCCAATCGTTACAATTGCCATACCACGGCCCATAGCTGCAGTAGAGCTCTGGCTAAACGCCATAACAGACATTGCAAGAATCGTAGTCAGTGCTGTCATCAAAATTGGACGCATACGTGTCTGCCCTGTTTCTACCAGCGCTTCCCACTTTTCCGCTCCATTGAGGCGAAGCTTATTGACATAATCCACAAACACAATACCATTATTTACAACGACACCTGCTAATACCAAAAAGCCCATCAACGCCATAACAGAAATCTGCTCGCCTGTTACCATCAATGCGATCAGTCCGCCCGTAAAAGCAAGAGGAATGGTCAGAAGCACAATAAACGGTGACAATAGTCCCTGAAACTGTGCAACCATAATCAGATAGATGAAAACAACAGCCAGAAGTATCATCAACAGCATATTTTCTACCATTTCCATATTGGTTTCACTTTCACCCTGAATCGAAATGTCATAACCGTCCGGCAAATCATATTTGTCTATCTTTTTCTGCAAATCCCTGCTCAAAAGAGTAGCATTATATCCTTCATCTGCCACTGCTGTTACCTGAATATAATTGACCAGATTTTCACGGACCAGTGAAGCAACGCCTGCCTTTTCTTCTAATTTGGCAAATTCTTCTAATTTGTGCTTTTCTGTCTTTGTCTTACCGGTATCATCTGTCTTTGTCGTCTCAAACTCAAAATCCATTAGATTGCCGGTGTCCAGCTCCTCTCTCTCATCCACAATTTTAACATCAAATTCTTCATTCCCTACTGTTAATGTGGTGGAATCCTTTTCTGTCGTCAGCTTTTTGGCAAGCTCGCCATATACCTGCGCTACGGTAAATCCCAGGCGCATTGCCTTGTCTTTATTGACCCTTACTAAAACTTCTTTATCTCCTGCTTCCTGTCCATTACTTACTTCCGTATAGCCTTTCACTTCTTTAACTAAGTCCATGACATCCTCACTGATTTCAACCAGCGTATCTGTATCCTTGCCATAGATATTTACCTGAAGTCCTGAACCAAGCATACTGGACATATCCATATTAGACTCTGATACCGAATACTCCTCACACTCATTATCCACGAAGATTTTTTCTATTTTGGAGGCAATTTCCTTATTCTGATTGGCATAATCTTCTTCTAAAAGAAGCATAAAAGTGTAATTCTTGTCATTGCTTCCTCCGCCCATAGAAATACCACCGCTGCCCTTCATAGCACCTACGGTTTTCACTCCTTCGATTTCCTGCATTTCCTTTGCCAGCTTATCCGCCAGGGCATAGTCTTCCTCCTGTGTCATTTCCAAATCCATTGTCAGGCTTGCTGAAAGCTGTTCGCTTCCCATGTCGGGAATAAATACGATTCCCATTCGCGTAACCTGCCAGATGCAAAATACCAGCAAAAAGACTGCTGTAAGAATCGGTACAAATTTAAACCGCAGGCAAAAGCGTAATACCTTTTCATAGCCATTTACCATAGCATCAAACCAACGGTGCTTTCTTTCCACTGATTTTTTCAGGAATACGGAGCCCATACATGGAACCAGGGTAAGGGCAACCACCAGACTCGCACCAAGACTGTATGCAATCGTCAGACACATATCCTGCATAATCTGTCTTGTAATACCATCGGTAAAAACAATTGGCAGGAAAACGCAAATGGTCGTTAAAGTGGAAGAAAAGATAGCACCTGCCACCTGATTTGCGCCCATGACTGCAGCTCTCGCCGCAGACACTCCTTTTCCACGCAGACGGTATATATTTTCAATAACTACAATAGAGTTATCTACTAACATTCCAACACCAAGCGCCAGACCGGAAAGAGAGATAATATTCATCGTAATATTTGTAAAATACATCAAAACCATTGCAAACAGCACACTAAGCGGAATACTGAATGCTACAACAACTGTCGGGCGTACATCCTTTAGGAAAATAAATAATACAATAATTGCAAGCAGCGCACCCCATAAAAGGTTTGATAATACAGAGTCAACAATCAGCTCAATATATTCTCCCTGGTCCATCAAATTCGTAAAACGAAGTCCCTTATATTCCTCTTCAAGCTCTTTTAACTTCTTATTACATCCGCTGGAAACTTCTGACGTACTGGCGGTACTTGCCTTGGAAATACTTAAGAGTACTGCATCATTTCCATTGACGCGTCCATAGGATTCATCCGAATCATCTATCACTGTAACATCTGATACATCAGACAAACGAATATCACCAATATCATCAATCTTGCACAATACAGCCTCTTTCATGGCGTCCACGCTGTCATATTCATCTCCAACCTTAATTAGATACTGTGTACCATCCTCACTAATATAACCAGCCGGCATGGAAAAGTTTTCCGCTGAAAGAATTGCTGCTAACTGCTCCATCGTAAGAAGCTGGTCCAGATTTGCATTTTTCAGAGCTTCTTTTCTGGAATTTTTATAAGACTCCATTCCAGATTCCAATTCCTTCTCACTTGCCTCTAATGTAGACTGGGCACTGCTAATCTGTGCATTTGCAGTACCAAAAGCCGCGGCCGCAGTTATTTTCCCCTGCTCTACCTGCTCATAATTTCTCTCTGCCTCTTTAATCGACTTTTCCACCTGCTTCAGGGTCTGCTTCGCCACAGTAATCTCTGTCTTTAAATTAGCAAGGGCCGTATTTATCTGTGGAATGCGGACTTCAACGATATCATACATGGACTTAAGGTTTTTCTTTGTCATCTGCTTCGCAGCGTCACCCTGTCCCTGCTCTTTTAACATATTCTTATAAGCATTCAGCTTTTCCGGATTGTCTATTGCATCCTTCACATCTTTTGGAAGCAGGGCAAGCTGTATTTCCACCTGCTCTTCTGCCTGCTTCTCTGCCTGCTCCTGCGCAGCAGCTTTCAGGGAATCTGCCGCACTGCCAAGCTGTGCCAGATATGTATCTACATTTTCCGCTGTAACCTTGCCTTCTATTCCGGCTGCATCAAGCTGTGCCTGCACCGCCCCTACTAATATCTGGCTGTATATCATATGATAGATATTCTGATAAGCAGCCCCGCCTTTTTCAAAACTCTCCCGCACTGTGGCAAATCCTGTATTCATTGCCTTATAAGAGGTCACAATTTTATTTTTTTCATATGCCTGTTTTTCCATCTGAAGTGCCATTTTCTTGGCCTTTAAGCTGGTCAGATTAGAAGAATATGCCTGCTTTGTCGCAATCGCCTGATTCATCATTTTACTGAATTTGGCAAGCTCGCCAGACTTTTCGTTCTGTTGTGTTTCCAACTCTTCTTTTTGCTCAGAAAGTTTCTCTTTTCCCTCTTTTAACTTCTTCTCCGCCTTATCAAGCTTTTTCTTTGCTTTTACCAGAGAATCATTTGTCTTTTCTAAAATCCTTTCATTGATTTCATCAATCTTATCCTGATTCAACCTTACCTCAATGGACTTTTCTACCATACCGGATGTATCAATACTGGCTACGCCATCCTGACGCTCTAACTCAGGAATGATATTTTCGTCAATAAATTCAGATAAATCATATCCTTCTTTCCCTGTATAATCGGCACTAACCATCATGGTTGCCATCATATCTGCTGAAATCTCCATAAGCATCGGCTTTCTGGCATTTTCCGGAAGCTCAACCTGATTTACCGCAGAGGATACCTTTACCATAGCGGCATCCATATTGGTATCATCCTCAAACTCCAGGGATATTACGCTGGAATTTTCCGATGAAGTCGTTAAAACATTCTTTACTCCGTTTACTGTACCAACGGCACTTTCCAGTACCTCACTTACTTCCGTCTCCACCTTCTCCGGTGAAGCTCCCGGATATGTTGTAATAACTATCATATATGGCAAATTCATATGTGGCAGAAAATCTGTCGACAGCCTCGTAAAGCTGACATATCCAAGTACCAATAACATTACAACACCGACTAAAACTACAAAAGGCTTTTTTACACTAAACTTTGGCATCCTTTCTCTCCTTCCAGTATCGTATCAGCTACATATTATATCATAACCGTAAACAGAAAAAAATCAATCAACAATAGGGAACATTAAGAAAAAATTAACATTGTTAATATTCTTCTAACGTTCCCTATGGAAAGTATTCTTCATCCTATTTCCCAAAATCATAACACAGCAAAATATCATTTCCCGTTGAATGAACTGTTGCAAATGCACCATTCACAATTGGCATCATTGGCGGAATATGCCCAATATCCAAGTCCATCAGAATTGGAACATTGTATTTTTCTAATATCCCCGTTACAGCATTGTACTCATCAAGTCCAAATAATTCCTCCCCCATGCACTGCGGGCGCCCAAATAAAAATCCTCCTGCCGTTTCAAACCAGCCTGCTTCGTCAAGCTGCCAGAGTGTTCTCCTAATATCCATCACATTCAATTCACACGCTTCCATATACCATAAAATTTTCTCCTTACCATAACGGCTTAAAAAGGAACTTACCCTATCGTACTTTGTCCCGACAAGCTTTCCAAGGCTGTCCATGCATCCCCCTAACAGCCTTCCGGAAACGTTAAACCCCTGCTCTGGAAAACTCCGGATACAGCCAGATTCCGTTACATGATACGGTACCAGTGGATGTTCTGCATCCTTTAGGGATTCTTTTTCCCAATGGGAATAATTCCTTATTTCCGTTCGTTCTCCTTTTAAAAGAGCATATGCATCAACAAGCGATTCATGCCATGGTTCCATCCCAAACGCCGGCGCATTCGGTCCATAAACTGCTGCTGTATCACAAAGCGTTGCCAGCAGAAAGGTAAGATTCGTATTATCTGAAAATCCCATATACCACTTAGGCTCTTCTTTGGAAATTTTTTCAAAATCTATATAATCAAGGACTTCGCACATCAATTCGCCGCCGCCACAGGAAAAAAGCGCACGAACTCCCTTTTTGGAAAAATACGTGTTAATCTCTTCTCCACATTTTTCCGGGGTATTACTGATTCCAATTCCTTCTCCTGCATAGCAGTTCGGACCTAAATCAACCTGAAAGCCCATTTCCTGAAACTTCTTTAACCCATTCCTGAATGCGCTTTTATATGGCTCTATATTACATCCAAATGATGGCGCAACAAACCCCAGACAGTCCCCTTCTCTGATAAATTCCGGTATTCTCATCCTAATCCTCCATTCTTTTTTAACACGCATTCATATCTCATTGCTCAATAAAAAATCAATCATATTTCTATGAATAATCCCGTCTTTGGAAAAATCAACCTTATCCAAAGAAATAGCATATTTCGGATAATTATCAGCAATTACAGAAAATGCTCCAAATTCTCTCTCAATCACCGTTTCATCTGCCAATAAGTAAGCAACCTGAATATAATTGGTCCTCCCATCCTTATTTGCTATAAAGTCCACTTCTCCCTTTTGTGTTTTTCCAAGATACACGTCATATCCTCTGACCAGTAATTCATTATATACGACATTTTCTATTGCAAATGTTTTATTAATTGCAAAATTATGGTTTTTAATCTGTGCAATTCCCAAATCAGTCATATAAAATTTATTTAAGGTTTTAAGGACTGCTTTGCCATGAATGTCATAACGATAAACCTTTTTAATTATTAACGCTTTGCACAACGCATCCAAATAACTGTAAAGCGTAACAGTTGAAACAGAACGTCCCTCCCGCTGCAAAAAATCAAGCACATTCTTCGCAGAAAATTCCCGTCCTGTTTTATCAATAATATATTGTAGGAGGAGATTGAAAAGTGCCGTATCTTTCAGTCCAAGCCTTCCCACAACATCCCTTAAAATGATAGAATCAAAGACACTGTGCAAATAATCTTTAATATTATTTTTCTCTGTAAACTGCACCCGGTTTGGCAGTCCGCCCCATTTCATAAAATCCCCAAAATTCTCTTCTGATTTCGGTTCACAGTCCATCAATGCAACATATTCTTTATAGCATAATGGAAAAATATGAAAAGAAACATATCTTCCTGAAAGCACCGAAGAAATCTCCTCCGACAGCATTTTGCTATTCGAACCGGTGATAAAAATGCTGACATTATCAAGAGATGCCCGCAGGGAATTAATCACTTTTTCAAATCTGTCTACATTCTGAATTTCATCAAAAAACAGATAATACATTTTATCGTCTGTAACTCTTTCTTTTACATGGGCATTTAGCTTTTTATAATCACATAATTCCTCATATTCGATAAATTCAAAATTCACATAAATAATACAATTCCCTTCTACGCCACGCTCCTTAAGCTCTCTATGTTTTGTAAAGTTATTTTGCCACAACAAAATAAGATTCATTTTATCTCTAATTATTTTATTAAAGTGAAATAATTCAGATTAACAGCTTACTTTCCCTGTACATTACAGCTTAATTCCTTTGCCTTCTGGTAGCGGTCTTCAAACTGTATGTAAAAATCCTCTGTATCATACGGCCTGACAAAAAACTCCTGCAAAAAATACAGACTCCACTTCCGAAGTTCCTGCTCCTCCATCTCTTTTGCTGCCTGCTGGATTTCTTTCAAAAGATAGTGCCACTGGCAGATAAATTTTTCATATGCGGCAAGTGGTGCAACTCCTAACCACTTACTGATTTTCACCTTGGTACGACGCTCCTTCTTGCACTCCCCGGTCTGCAGAAAATAAACAAAGGACTGGTTTTCATACAGCCTTCCCAGCGGAAACAACCTGCAAAATCCAGGGCGAAACGCGTGGATTCCGCATCTGCCTTCTTCATTCAAAAATACACAACCCTCTCCATTCTGCCGAAGCTTTAAATTCGGCAGAACCACTCCATCTACGACATGCAGTTCAAGAATCTCTCCCAACAGCTCCTCAAAATTCTTGGAAAGATTCTTCTGCAGCATAAAAATATCCCACGGATCAAGAATAATACTGTTTCCAACCTGACGGCAGCAGTCACTACAGCCCTCACATTCATTACAGCCAAGCTTTACCATATCATTACTCTTATACTTCTTTCCATCTGAAATTTCATTCATGTTAACATGACGTTCCATCATTTACCTCATTTCTGCTTATCACTCTTATCCCCTGCTGTCCACTCTTTAATCATTGCAATCTCTTTGGCATAGCCTTCATCCTCATTTGGCGTTTCCAGAATAAACGGCTTGCCTGCCAGTGCCGGATGAAGCGTTACCCGCTTCATTGCCTCGAGTCCAATCTTTCCTTCTCCAATTTTCTGGTGGCGGTCTTTATGGGAACCGATATCATTCATACTGTCATTAAAATGTACCGCAAGAAGCCTGTCCAGTCCGATAATCCTGTCAAACTCCGTCAGTACACCATCCAGATCGTTTACAATGTCATAGCCACCGTCCCACACATGACAGGTATCAAAGCAGACGCCTAACTTCTCCTTTAACTCCACACGGTCAATAATTTCCCGAAGCTCCTCAAAATTTCTGCCTACCTCGCTTCCTTTTCCAGCCATCGTTTCTAACAAAACGGTTGTTGTCTGCTCCTTTGTCAGAACCGAATTTAAAGCATCTGCTATAAAATCAATTCCGGTTTCCACCCCCTGCCCTACATGGGAACCCGGATGAAAATTATAGTAATTTCCTGGTGTATATTCCATACGCCTCAAATCATCCGCTATCATTTCTCTGGAAAAATTGCGGATATCCTCTTTTGCTGCACATAAATTCATGGTATACGGGGCATGCGCCACCAGTGTCCCAAATTCATGCTCTTTGGCAAATCCCAAAAACTTCGCAACATCCTCCTCGTTGATTTCTTTTGCCTTACCGCCACGCGGATTTCTGGTAAAAAATGCAAATGTATTTCCCCCCAGCTTCACCGCCTGCTTTCCCATTGCCAAATACCCCTTTGATGCTGATAAATGATTTCCTATATAGAACATATTCTGCCTTCCTTTCCCAAAGCGTGTATGAAAACCTGCCAACACAGTTCTTCATACCGATAGATTTCCTCAAATAAAAATTCATCTGCCAAAAATTCCAGATTCTCTTGCGAATGCTCCGTCTCCTTCGCATAGATTCTGGCGATATCCACACAGTCCTCTTTTGAGAAGCTTCCTCCGTTTTGATAAAACCGCTCTAACTCCATATCCCGAATCATCAAAAAACTGCTGACACAAAACTGCGCCTTTCCCCAAAAATTCAAATCATCCACACTTCTTGCCAAAAACAAAAAAGCATAGTATACCATTAACTGTTCCCACTCATATTCCCTTTCTTTCTGCTTCATATACATCCGAAACCTGTGCAGTGTCTCTTCATAACGCTGTTTGCCACCCTTCCCCAGAAATAAAATCCGCAGACGCTCCAAATAATGCTCCCATTCTTCATTGATACTGTCCAGTCCGCCGAAGGATTCCAGCCGTCTGGTAAAATATCCAAAGCTATCGGTATCATTCTCCGTCTGCAATAGCTCCTCTTTTTGTCTAATCCATTCTTCTGCCTCCCCTGACCACACTTCTTCCAATGCATTTTTATTAAAGCACTCCTGCACTTCTTTTGCATAGAGCAGGAAATAGCAGATTTTTTGCTCTATTTCAAGAGATTCTTCCTGCAAAATAGCAATCGCCGTATCCCTTGCCCTCCTGATTACTTCTGCCGTCTTTATCTCCTCTTCGCTCTCTTCCAATGCAAATGTTTCCTCTGATTCCTTCTCAATAAACTCCACTTTCCTGCTGCTGCCAAAAATCAGTCTGCCTGCCTCTGCACAGCTTGGACTGATTGAAATTTCCCTTGCATTTCCATATTCCAGAAAATTGCGTGGTGTATATGTACATACCTCACAAAGAGCATCCTCTCCAAGCTCCAGAATCATATCACACAGATTATCCCTGTTCAAGAAAGGGCATCTCCTGCCTTCCTGCAAAATAAAACCATGACTCTCATACATATCGTCATCCGACTGATACTCCTTTATGGAGCTGCGTATTCTCTCTCCAAACTTTCCCGGTACCTGCATATAATAATCATAGCTTTTATCATCAATATCAATTTCCCATCCCGCACAGCAGGTATCCTCACATGCCCCTGCAATACAGGTAAATTCTTCATAGTATTTCGGATATCGCAGTATCATATCATCCCTCTCTCTGATTCCATTTTTTGTTACTATTGTGTCCGTTCTAAAGACCAGATGCAGAACCATCCGGCAAAGCTGTCAAATTAATCTTTATTGTACCATATTTCTTTCAGATGGCAAAGGTTTGAAGTTCCCACTATCGCACGAAAATATCATGCTATGTGGAACGAAACAATAGATTGCAGCAAAAAAGTGAATGCAAATCATCCAAGTCATTAATCTGCATTCACCAATAGAAATTCTTCTCCTACAGTACTCCAAACACTTTTAGTCCCCAATAAATCACTCCTAATAACCAACTGCTAAAAATTCCATATAAAATAACCGGACCCGCAATCGTAAAAATCTTGCAGCCAACGCCAAAAACGTCTCCCTCTGCCTGAAACTCAATCGCCGGTGAGACAACAGAATTTGCAAAACCGGTAATCGGCACAATACTCCCTGCTCCACCAAACTGCCCAAGTTTCTGATACAGATTAAATCCTGTAAGAATAATACTTAATGCAATTAACGACATCGTCCCGTAAAGTCCGGCAAGTTCCTTATCATTCCCCAGATATTGGTAAAAGGAATTAAACCCCTCTCCTATACAGCAAATAATCCCTCCCACCAAGAATGCTTTTACACAATTAAGGAAACAGTTATTTTTAGGCGTCATATTTTCCACATATTGATTATACTTCGCCTTCTGCTGTTCTTTATCCTTTTCCTGTATCACTTCTTCAATAGTAGGATTTGTACTGTTCTTTTCTTCCATTTCCATCACTCCATTTCCTATTCCTAATGACTAAAAAAGCACAACTGGTATAAACTTCCCAATGCCTTGCCAATTGCCAGCGCTGTGATAATAACAGGAATGCCAAATTTAAGCTTTGTTCTCTGGCAAAGTACCGGAATCACCTTCAGCGTTTCAGCCAGTGCCATAGCAAGCGCACCAACAAAGACACCTGAGAAAAGTCCTGTCACCGTAAGCCCTGTCATTCCAATTCCTAAATGTACCTGAAACACAGAAATAACACTTCCACTGATTCCCCCCAGTGCAATAATCGTCTCAATTTGATAAATATGGCTTGCCAGTCCCATTCTGTCTGCCATTCTTGGTACAATGCCCAAAATTGAAATAAATGCAAACACACCGCCTGCTACCGCAAAACCGCCTGCAAATCCTATAATTATTAACAGAATATTTTGTATTATCTCCATCTTGTCCTCTCATGCCGCATCTTTTGCAGCCCATAATCATTTTCCAACTTATTGCTTTAAGGTTTTTCCTTCCCTGTCTGCGTCCTTTATAATTGCTTTATTCATCTCTTCTTCATAATTGCGCATTTCAATATGAATCGGTGTTGGGTCTTCGTGAAGCTTTTCCCCTTTGAAATGATTATAAAATCCTAAAATGCCGATTAAAATACCGACACTATAGGAAACTTCCAAAATTGATCCACTATTCTTCTTTGTCCCGGTCACAAGATAATAGATGTTGTCAAATACCTCTCCTACACTGACATCTGTATTAAATGTCATAATGGTAAAAGCAGCACCGATAAAAACAATCAAAGATAAAACAGCCAGTTTAGCATATTCCATTCCCTTTTTCGGTGCTAACGGCATCTTATACTCAACAATAAAATCAGATTCCCCAATATTTACAATTTCTATATCAGGATATTCCTTTTGTATTGTCTGAATAAGCTTCATAACAGAGAAAATCAATTTCTGGTTCTTATCACCATCCACCGTATACAAAACAGTTTTTCCTATTTTCTTTTGCGCCTCTGTATCAGCTGTATAAATTTCAGCTACATCCTGCAAAAAGATTTTCCTGTTAACAACCTGCGCACTCTGCGGAAGTTTAAGATACACAACATCTGATTTCACTATTATCCTGCCTTTCTACAACCCGCCCATTCGCATAAGCCCTGCTTTCATCTATTCCTGAACGCCACAGGCAGACAGTTGTTGCAAGCATAACTCCAAGCAGCAAAAAGAACCATACTTTCTTGTTTTTCATTATCTGCATATTTCCCTCCAATCCGTCCGGCAAAGACATTTTTAAATTTTTTCCTTCTGATAAATCTTAGTATGGCTCTTCTTATTTTTTTTATTCACAACAAGACTGTTTTCTCATTTCTTTTAAAATTTTCTTTTCTAAGCGGCTTACCTGCACCTGACTGATTCCAAGACATTTTGCAACCTGTGTCTGTGTCATGTCATGAAAATACCGGTACTCAATCAATTTCCTTTCTTTTTCACCCAGTTCGTTCAATAACTGCTTTAGCAGCATATGGTTAATTACTTCCTCCTTCTCCGCATCAAGCAGCGCCCCATTCTGATTGACCATGTAACCATTATCATTTCCTGTCGTTCTGGCATATCCAAGGCTGCTGCCCCTGACTCCCACAACCTGATCAATCATGGATATATCTTTTCCTTCTGACTGGTAAATGGTCCGGTAAATAGAATCTACTTCACTGTTCGCCTCCATTGCCAGTACAATTTCTTCTGTTGTCAATTCTGTCGCTGCTGCAATCTCATCAATTGTCGCATTTCGTCCAAGCTTCTGGCTTAAATTCTCTGCTGCCCGTTTTACCCGAAAACCATTTTCCTTTAGCGTCCTGCTTACCTTTATCATTCCATCATCCCGGATAAATCGCTTTATTTCACCCGTTATCATAGGTACTGCATAAGTAGAGAACCTTACATTATATCCCATATCAAAATTATCAATCGCTTTGATAAGCCCGATACAGCCTATCTGAAAAATATCCTCCTGTTCATATCCCCGACCGTTAAATCGCTTTACAATATTCCATACCAGTCCGATATTTTCTTCTACAATCTGATTTCTTGCTTCCCGGTTCCCTGCACGTGCTTCTTTTAATAATTCCATCACATCCATTGCACATACCATTTGACAGGCACCTTACTTTTCCTGCTCCTTTCCTATCTCTTTTCGCATCACCACACGCGTTCCCTTTCCAACCTCTGAATAAACCTCCAGAGAATCCATAAATGCTTCCATAAAAGCAAAACCCATTCCTGAGCGTTCCCATTCCGGTTTTGTGGTATAAAGAGGCTCCATCGCTTTTTCTATGTCTATAATTCCCACACCGTAGTCCACTACTTCAACCATCACCTCCTGCCCATGAATTTCACAAACAATTTCAACCTCGCCAGATTTCCCGGCGTATCCATGTATAATACTGTTTGTAACCGCCTCGGACACAGCCGTTTTTACGTCTGCCAACTCCTCTAACGTCGGGTCAAGTCTTGTTATGTATGCTGCTACAACTGTTCTTGCAAATGATTCATTTTCTGAAAGACTTTCAATTACTAATTTCATTATCTACTCCATTTCTGCAAGGTAAACTTCATTACCCTTTGCTATTCCTATATTTAAATTCTATTGCTTGATTCTACTTTTCTGTAGTCCCTCCAATGCCTCCGGTACCGTATCATAACGCTCTATAATCTGATATAATCCTGACAAACTAAAAATACGATTCACTACTTCCCCTACATTAGTAACCGCAGCGCGCCCTCCCAAAAACATCACTTTTTTATATCTTCCCATAATCAGCCCGATTCCTGAACTGTCCATAAAGCCAACTTCCGTAAAATCAAATATAATATGTTTAATATTTCCTGCATCAATCAGCCTGTCAGAATACTCCCTTAGCTGCGTGACTGCATGATGGTCCAAATCATCCGTCACATAAATAACCAGACAGTTTTGATGCAGTTCGTAATGTGCTGCATTCATTTTGGTTTGCATCCCTCTTCACTCCATTTCATAAAATTATACTTTTCTCACACACAAAATCCCTGTCAGAGTATACTTTCTGTGTATCTCTGACAGGGATTTCCTATCATCTCATCGCCCGTTTGCACGGCTTTTGTTCCTATTCACCCAGCTCACGCAGGCGGCTTCTTGCCTCCCCGACTCTGCTGGACGACGCATAATCATTTATAATCTTATTATAGTACTCCTTTGCTTTTTCCGTATCGGACTTTTGCTGGTAACAACGTCCCAAAAAGTACATGGCATCTGTATTATCTTCATTATATTGCAGGGCTTTTTCCAAAAGCTTAATCGCCTTGTCATAATCCTTCTGCCCGACATATTTTCCTTCTCCATTATAAGCATCACGCCCATCTACAAAATAACTGTCTGACGCTGCCTCGAAGGTATCTTCCTTAATCTGCTGGTAAATCTGCTTTGCTTTGTCACTGGAAAGCGCATCTTCACTTACTTTCACCAGCCTTTTCGCCGCAGTTACCTTGTCATTATTCATAGAATACTGCATAGCCGCCAGCAGGTTTTCATAAGACTCCTGTAAAGTTGTCCCACTTTCCGAATCAACTCCTGAGAGCTCCTCATTTTCCTTCTTTAATTTTTCCAGTTCCTCTGTCAGCTTCTGGTTTTCATTTCTTAAGGTCGAAACATCACTGTCATTCGCAGCCTTCTGCTCGCTGTACTTTTTAAATTCTGTATTTTCCTGGTTCTTTATATTCGCCTTAATCTGAGGAATCCCCAAAAATCCCATTAAAGCCAGCCCAATCACCACGCCTACAATAATATTGATAAATGGCATAATAGATGGCTTTTCTTCCTTATACGGAGTAATCGTCTTATACGCATCTGCTTCTACGCGCGGCAATGTCTTTCTTACTTCAGGCTCTTTTGCCTCCGATACCTTATGTGGAGTTTCTCCTTTTAACTGGATATCAGATAATTCTCTTAAATAAGCAATCGTAGTTGTATTCGTAACATCTATCTTGCTGACATTCATTAAAAGCCGCTTCGCCCTTACCTTATTATCCCTTTTCCCTGTCATCATATACAGAAGGGCAAGTAACTGACTGGCACGTACAAATTTGGGATTCAGCCCGACAACCTTTTTCAATTGGATAATCGCCATGTCCCCATCACCATGCTGTGCAGAATATAAAGCAGAATTATACTTTCGGATAGTCTGGTTATACATTTCCAGCTTGTTTGGATTTGACTGAACAGAACGTATATACATATCTGCATCATTATTCTCTGCCTGAAAATGCTTACTAATCACCCATTCACTCAGTGCCGAAACAATTTCCCCTACTTCAAAATAAATCAATCCCAAAAGATTTCTGGCATTCGTATTTAACTTATTAAACTCCAAGCTCTGGCGCAGGGAACGAATTGAACCAGATAAATCCCTGACTTTCGCCTGCTCCAGCCCTTTATTATAGTAAATATTTGATGTACTGATAATCCTGCGGTATTGAACCATACTCTGACCACAATTATCACACCGATCCTTTACAAAAGTTACTTTTGCATTACATCTTGGACAATTCATGATTCCTCCACCCATTCTACCGGACTATTTTTATTCGTTTCCTTTGCTCCACTCAAAATCGACTGCAATAAATCAGTAACATCTGTGGTGTTATTACCATAGATTGCATCCTCTGCCTGCTCAATATCTAAACTTGGCTGAAACTTCGCTAATTCCGCTTCAAAATCCATCTTACACTACCTCCTGTCAATCATCAATCCTTATTCGACGCAAATCTCGACACAATTCTTGTTACTGTTCCCCTCATGACAGTAACAAGAATACTATTGCACTTCAACAACAGACCCTTTTGCACTAATTACAACATGGCTGGTCTCCTCCGCAATCTTTGCCGTAACACCATTAATCGTAATACGTGTTCCTGGATACAGCGTTTTTTGAACACTTACCTTTGCAAGATTCGCCCTGCCCATCTGATCCATTATCATCTGCTTCTCGCGGATTTTGGTGTTAATCATATTTTCTCTTTCGATTTTTCCACGAATCAGTTTTAGCTTCTGCCCCTGAAGGTCTTCTCTTTTCGTCTTTGCCATCAAAATATCAATCTGGGAAATTCCATTTACAACCTTCTTTAATTCTTCTTCCAAAACTTCCTGTTCTTTTTCCTTTGCCATCAGCTTGGCAAATAAATCCTCCTCAACACCCGCATAAATCTGTGTTTTCACTTCTGCCATATTTCCAATAATGGTTGCATTAACATAGCGTTCTGCATGAAGCTCACCACCAATAATAATTCCAAAACGGCCGGATACTGTAATATCCCTTACTGCTGTTATATGGCTGTTCATAATAGCGTTCGCATTGACATCTTCTCCGGCATCTACCGAGGACTGTTCAAAGAACTTACCGGATACAGAGCCGCCCGCAGTAATCTTTCCCCTGCTGTTACCCTGCATACCATTCTTCAATACAACATCCTTACCTGCGTTCAATGTTGCTGCTTCCACATAACCATCTACTATAATAGAACCTTTCTCGGAAACAATCGTTACCCCCGACAAAACATTTCCGCGTACATGGATATCATCTGCAAAAGTGATATCGCCGCGTGACAGGGATACATCACCCTCTATCAAAAGTTCATTTTCTACTACCAGACGGTCATTCTGATAAACAGCCCGCCCAGATGTTCTTGCAAAATATTCCTTGCCGTCATCTGATACATAAAATCCCTTGCCCTTTAACCTTGCAAGTTCTTTTCCCTTTTTGGCGAGAACAGTTTCCCCAAGAAAATTCTCGCCATCCCTGCTCTCTGTTGCCGGATGGTAAACCACAAGCTTCTGTCCCTCTTCAACTGCAGGAACATCACCATACTCTGAATAATCTACGGAACCGTCCTTTAAAATCTTTGGTTTTGTATCGATATCGATATCAAACAGGAACTCATACCAACCATCCTTGCCATCTACCGGCTTTTTACTTGCGGCTACAAGGTAATTCTTGCCCATCTCTTTCTCTGCAATCAATTTATCAATAGCCTCACCGCGAATTCCAGAAGTTACACCTATATCAGCAAGAAACTTTATAATCTCTTCTTTCGTGCATTTACAATCTGAATTTTGGAGCGAAACAAAGGCCTCTGTCATATCATCTGACACGATAATTCCAATCCCATTACTACTTACATTTTCCTGTGTCTGCTGCATACTTCTCACTCCTTCCTTAATCTATATCTCTTTACGATAATACTTATGCCATATTACATTTACATTTCCAAAACTTTCCTATTCCACAAGATAATAACTACTGTCAATAGTATATAAAACTTTCTTATATAATGCAAGCCAAATCAGAGGAAACACCATGGAAAGCTAATATCTCCCCAACAAAATCAGTATTTTAAAGATTTTATTGTCATTTAGCCGCTGACGGTACAATTTATTTTCCCTAACCAAACGTATCCTTTGAATAAACGAATGCTTCGCCGCTACCAAATCCTTTGCAAGATGCAGGTTTGCTTCTGCCTTTTTCCTGTCTGCAAACTCATACCCGCTTTCCATTGTCATAAAATCATAGATTCTGACAAACTCTGCTGTCTGACGGCTGATATCCTTCCGCTTCCTGTGAAATCCTGTCAGCCGCTCCTTCCATTCCGAGGTCCGGCTGCTGTTTGTTCCAACCACATTTCTGCCATGCTGGCGATAACAGATATGCGGCGTTTCATCATAAATAACTTCCCCAAAACAGCTTGCTACCAGATAAAGCCACCTGTCATGCATCACTGTAAACGCAGGGAGCTGTCTGACCACTAAATTCCGAAGTGTTTGATTCATAACTACCGTACAGCCAGTTACAACATTTTCGATTAATGCATTACCAAAACCTGCACGAACCGGCGGCCTTTTAATCTCTGACGGAAGCTCCAAAAGGTCTGCATCCACAAGTCTGGGCCTGCAGCAATAAAGTCTTGGAACTTCCATATCTATATGGCTTTCTGATACCTTTCTGTCATGGTTTGCCTCTGCTTTCTCAAGGCTTAAAATCCCGCTGCTGAGTTTATCCGGCATCCAAAAATCATCCTGATCTGATAATGCATAAAAATCTGCATTGGTATCTGCATTCTGAAGCAGTTCAAAAAAACTCCTGATTACGCCACAGTTTTTCCCCTGCACCCATTGCAGCCTGTCGGAATACTTTTCCTGATATTCCAACAAAATCTTCTGCGTATTATCAACCGAACCATCATCCCGTACGAAAAGCGAAAACTTTGCAAGCCCTTTCTTTTCACAGTCCTGCTCTAAAATGGAATCAAGCTGTTCCCGCAGATACTTTTCTCCATTATAGGTCGACATTAGAATCTGTATCTTTTTCATCATTTTGGCCTGCCTTTCTAATAGGTTTCCTTAAGCTTTACTTCTAGCTCCCTAAAATTCTCCTGTGCAAAGGTGCCAATTGGCTGTATTCTACTGATAGAATTGGCCAAAATAGATACCTGTGTGCTTTTAAGCCCAAACAAACGCTGCAAAACTCCCTGTTTCTGATGAATATACTGTATTCTTCTATAAGGAATCGTCTGAATCGTCCTCGAAAAAAGCCCTTTTGAAACCACAAAATTTTCTTTCTTATATAAAATTCCAGCGGCCCTGTAGCTCAGATATCTGAAATACCACACGAAAGCGAATACCATTATCGCAGTGGCAATACTGATTGCTATCTGTACCCCAAAACCTAATCCCGCCAGTTCTTCTATAGCATTTATAGCAAACAGGGCAAGCACCAGCACAATTACCGCAGTAACAAACGCATAAAAAATGGCAAACTTCATTACAATACGGGGCGGTCTGGTAAATGCATGAATATCCGGCAGTTCAAATTCCGGCAGCAGCACTTTTAATTTTCGCTCAAGCTCCTGATAGGAATCTGCCAGCAAAAGAATCCGTCCATTTGCATCCTCACCTTCGCCGCCTATATGGATTACTTTGACGGTCGCCATTTTACATACTCTTCCAATAAAAGAGTAATGCAGAATCACTGCGTTAATTTTATCTACCGGAACAACATAACTCTGCTTTTTCAATAAACCATAGCTAATATATATTTTATTTCCATCCCTTTTTGCTTTAAACCGGAAACTTTTCAGCCATTTTTTAACAATATCATATATTACAGAGCAGGCAGCTATCAGTTGAAAAAAAATTGCCGGCAGAATCACCATAATATCTTTTTCTTCCTGAAAGATAGAAATCCCCGTCACTATTGTTGACAAAACCAGCACAAACGACAGAAGCACCTCTGATATTGAAAGACAAATCAACCCATTTCGAAAAATTTCCTGATTTGTATAATGAATGGTATCTCCTTCCCCTTTTTCCTCCTGTCCTACTGCTTCTGTCTCTCCCTCGATTTCCCTAAGCATCGACAGAAGCAGTTCTTTCACTTTTAATGCTTCTTTTTTCTTTAACACAACTGCCAAATCCGTTGTATCTGCTGTCGAAAGACTATTTGTGTCCATCTTTACTTTATAGGTGCCGACAAGCATCTCAAAAAGATTCTGCTCCAAATTAATATTCGATATATTGGCAACTGACATGGTATTGATACGCCTGTTTAACGTTGCCTTCCTGCTCGTAACGGTTCCGTCCTGAATAGTAATCGTTGTACGGTACCAGCGGTTTATCTGCCAAAATAACACCAGCAGCAGGACAAGCAGTATGCCGCCCATGGCAAGCAGTCCTTCAAACACATTTCCCTGCTTTATCAGCTTCACTCCCACTTCAACTGACTCTTCACTGCTAAACAGCATAAGAATAATCACCAGCAGGAATTTCCACATTTCCTCAAAAATATATGTAAAATGATTCCTTAATGTGATAACTTTTTTCTTTTCTTCCATTCAAAGCCTCCTGTCGGACTACCCCTGTTCTCTTCCTTCCACCGCATATTGGTTAATCCTTACCTTAAGTCTTTCTACGATTTTCTCCGCCGCCTCTTCCTCTATAAAGCGAATCACTACATCACCGCCCGCCGTTGTCACAATTACCTTGGCAAGACCAAAAATCCGGTCTATTGGCCCACTCTCCAATGCAACCTTATGTAACCTTTCAATCGGCACGATATCACGATGAAGAAATAAAAAGCCCTCCCTGACATCAATATCCTCATCTGAAAAACGGTAACGGTATCTCTCATATCGTACGAAAGGAATGACAAGACTTACACACCAGATGACAACAGCCGCAAGCCATAGCAGATTAACATGAAACGGTAAATCTCTTCTCCTTAAAAAATACCATGCCACGCCAACCAGCAGGGTGCAAATAAGTGCCCCGATGCATTCACATACTAACATACAGGCTCTTGCTTTTTTGCTTAATTTTACATATTCCATATTCACCTTTCACCTTCCTCTGTTTGAAATCCACACCATTACTCCGTCAGTTAAATATCGAAAGATTTGGCGAAGTAATAAAAATCTAGTATAATCCATTACCTGTTTGCTGTACCGACACCAGTCTATCATTTTTAGGATTTTTTTACAACATAAAAATCCCCGGACTGAACAATACAATCCAGGGACTCTCAAAAAAATTAACCCCTCTCTAAAACAGGCATTCTATGCCCATACTGCCAAAATTATACTGTGCTGCTGCAAACCATTTGACTCATGCTGTACATTAAATACAAAGTATGGTTTTGAAAAAATACATCCTCTTTGCATTTAAGGGTCTACTCTTCTGCATTTGCCCGAAATCTCTCTCTATCAAATTTTACTTCATTCTTAACATACTTTTTAAAATCCTTATACTCTTTATTTGATACGATTTCTTGTTTGCTGCTTACATTCAATTCAATTGCTGAATTTGGCATTCCCTGACCTAATCTACCATCATTTTCCGAAGCTGCAGTTAAAATATAATATTTTCCGCTTTCCAGCAGTTGATCTCCTTCCAGCAAGGATATACTTTTTCCGTCATAATTTACACCGCCATGTTTGAAAAATTCAATTGGCTTATTTTTCTTTAAATGGCCTTTCAAGTTGTCTACTACAGTAATGGAGTAGACTGTATATGGTTTTCCTGTGATGGTGCCACCTGCATTTTTATGGATATTTGTATATTCTGTTCTTAATTCATCTTCCACCTTTGCAACAAAAACAATTGACAACCAGTCAAAGGGATTACTGGCCATTTCTCAAAATACTATTTATACCGCAACATACAAACTGGAAGAAGCAAATTTAATCAGTGAGTACTCAAAACTGCCGCCCCTGTTGCAGCTTGGTCTATCAAATCTTCTTCAAGCAGCAGAAGCGGCAATTCGGCTACTGCCAATGCTATCGCCACTTACAAAAATAGTATTCTATCAAGAGATTATTCAAGGTCTGTAACAATTAAATGCAGTAAAGGCGGAATTGTATCTTAAACATCCAAAAGAGGCAGCCACATCAGCTGCCTCTTTTTATAACCCTAACAACAGAAATTTCTCAAAACATAATTTCTATTGTTTCTCTATTCTGTTTATGCCAAAAATTCTTTTATCTTAGCATAAATTCCATCTCCGTCCAAACCATACTTCTTAATCAGCTCTGTTGCCGGACCGGACTCACCAAAGGTATCATTTACACCAATCTTAAGAACCTGGGTAGGTGCCTTTGCTGACAGGCAGTCACAAACTGCACTGCCAAGTCCGCCAATAACGGAATGCTCTTCTACCGTAACCACCTTACCAGTCTCTTTCGCTGCTGCAACGATTAAATCCTCATCAAGAGGCTTAATTGTATGGATGTTAATTACCTTTGCTTCAATGCCATCTGCTGCAAGCTTCTCTGCCGCTGCAAGTGACTCTGCAACTTCAAGACCTGTTGCAACGATTGTCAAATCCTTTCCTTCACGAAGGACAACACCTTTTCCAAGCTCAAACTTATAATCCGGCTTGTCATTAATAACAGGAGTTGCAAGTCTTCCGAAGCGGATATAAACAGGACCTTCATGGTCAAGCGCTGCCTTAACAGCCGCTTTTGCCTCTACATCATCAGAAGGGTTCATAACAACCATACCCGGAATTGTACGCATTAATGCAAGGTCTTCACAACACTGGTGTGTTGCACCATCTTCACCAACGGAAATACCTGCATGGGTTGCACCAATCTTAACATTTAACTTTGGATATCCTACAGAGTTACGAACCTGCTCAAAAGCACGTCCGGATGCAAACATTGCGAAAGAGCTGACAAAAGGAATCTTACCCGTTGTAGCAAGACCTGCTGCAATACCTACCATGTTACACTCTGCGATACCACAATCAATATGTCTGTCTGGAAATGCTTTTTTAAAAACACCGGTCTTTGTTGCTGCTGCAAGGTCTGCATCCAATACAACTAAATCCGGGTAATCATTTCCAAGCTCCGCTAATGCATTACCATAACTTTCTCTAGTAGCGATTTTCTTAACGTCTGCCATTTCTTTCCTCCATTCTGCTTAATTATAAGCTTTCTCCGATTTTCTCAAGGTCTGCCATTGCCTGTGCATACTGCTCATCATTAGGAGCAGTGCCATGCCAGCTTGCCTGATTTTCCATGAAGGATACGCCTTTGCCCTTTGTGCTCTTAGCGATAATAGCAGTCGGCATTCCCTTTGTTTCCCTTGCCTTCTTAAATGCAGCTTCCATCTGCTCAAAATCATGAGCATCAATCTCAATTACATTGAAATTAAATGCTTTAAATTTATCAGCAATTGGATATGGAGAGCAAACGTCTTCAATTTTTCCGTCAATCTGTAAACCATTGTTATCTACGATAAATACAAGATTGTCGAGCTTACGGGCACCAGCGAACATTGCTGCCTCCCATACCTGTCCTTCCTGAATCTCACCATCACCAAACAAGCAGTATACCCTGTAAGAAGCATTGTCAAGTTTTCCTGCAAGTGCCATTCCCACTGCTGCAGAACCACCCTGTCCCAAAGAACCACTGGACATATCTACACCCGGAATATGCTTCATATCAGGATGTCCCTGAAGATAAGAACCTACATGGCGAAGCGTCTTCAAATCCTCAACCGGGAAAAATCCACGCTGTGCCAGTGTAGAATAAAATCCCGGAGCAATATGTCCCTTGGAAAGTACAAAACGGTCTCTGTCTGCCTTCTTAGGCTCCTTAGGATCAATATTCATCTCCTCGAAATAAAGATATGTCAAAATATCTGCTGCGGATAAAGAACCGCCCGGATGACCGGACTTTGCACTGTGAACGGCTGTCACAACGCCTTTGCGTATTTCATTCGCAGCTTTCTTTAATGCTAAAGTATCCATATTTTCCTCCATTCGCGTACGGAATTTACATACCGTACCTTTTGCGCATAAATATCATATTAAATCTGCTGTTACTGTTCACAGCCAAAGCAATAGACTGCAGGCCTCGCCAAAAAACCTATTGTCATAAATTATGCCACTATTTACTTTTGCTATGTATGACCAGCTACTCACCAAAAACTGCAATATAATCCTTCTGGAACTTATCAATACCCTGAGTTGTTAAAGGATGCTTTGTCATCTGCTCAATTACAGAATAAGGAACTGTTGCAATATCAGCACCAGCTAATGCGCAGTCTGTAACATGGATTGGATTACGTACGCTTGCTGCAATAATTTCTGTCTCAATACCATAGTTGTCGAAAATAGTAACGATAGACTCAATCAGGTCGATACCCGGCTGTGAAATATCATCCAGACGTCCAAGGAAAGGAGATACGAAAGCAGCTCCTGCTCTTGCAGCTAAAAGTGCCTGGTTAGCAGTAAAAATCAAAGTAACATTACACTTGATTCCCTCGCTTGCCAATACCTTTGTAGCCTTTAATCCCTCTACTGTCATAGGAATCTTTACTACCATATTCTTATGAAGCTTTGCAATTTCTCTTCCCTCTGCAATCATGCCTTCTGCATCTACAGTTGTTGCCTTAACCTCACCACTGATTGGCCCATCAACAATTGAGGCAATTTCCTGCAGGATTTCTACCTGACTCTTTCCACCCTCTTTTGCAATCAAAGATGGGTTTGTAGTAACACCACAAATAACTCCCATTTCATTTGCTTTTTTAATGTCCTCAATGTTTCCTGTGTCAACAAATAACTTCATGTTAAATTCCTCCTATATTTTCATTATTTTTTAAAGCTCAAAACTCTTTTTACAGTATACAACTTTTTCCACTTTTGGTCAACGTGTCCCCTTAATAAAACCAAAAGTTCTTAAAGTCATTTTTATAAATTCTATACGGTCTCTGACTTGTCTTAAACTGCTTAATCAGCTTTCCGTTATTGTCCGATTCAGAGAAGGTTTTTTTATCGCTGCAACAGTAAATATAACTGTCTTTCTGTGTTACAACATTGCCGTCCTGACTGGTCTTATCCAGACTCCTTTCTTCTCTCTGTTCATATGTACCGGCAACCGTATCAACAAGGTAAGTATAATAATAAGAACTTCCTGTTTTTCCTGCATTGCTGCTCAGCATGGAAACGGTGCTCTGGCCTTCTGTGGAGCGCTTTCTATAGACAAGTGCCTCCTGCCCGTACTGGGAATCAAACGGCTCTTTTTTTACGGGCGCATGGAGAATATTATTTACAACCGGTGTCTCCTCCGGCGCTTCTTCTTCTCCACCCGATTTTGTAAGAACCTTTTTACGAAGCCCTTTATATTTCTCATAAATCTTTTTATCTGCAATAATATAATCCACCTTTGTCATAAGGCTTCCTATATTGCTTACCTGAAAAACACTGGATAAATTTTTAGCGCTTAAAAGCAGGGTGTTCGTATCAACCACTTTGACCGAATTCAGTCCAACCCAGTCAACATTCTGCTTCTTTGCTTTCTTCACTGCATTTTGGTAAACATTTTTCAATAGTTCATTCATATTTACCATTTCTGTAACAGTTCCCGTTTCTAATTCCAGTTCAATTACCTGACTCCTTGGAACCGCTTTTTTCTGTTCTCTGGTAACAATCATAAATACATTGCCGTATCCGTCATATGCAAATTCCCCTGCCTGACGGTAGCCTCCCAAAGGAAGTACTTTTACTACCTGTCCCAACGCATTGACTTCTGCTATCTGCTTTGCACTGGAAGCAAAAAGAAGGGTATCATATACCTGCTCCATATTTTTTCCAACATATCCATCCGTTGGAATCTCACCGCGCAGAATGCCGGAATTGTCGTATAAAAGAATCGCAAATTTTTTATGTCCGGAAACCTTTTTTCCATCCTGAAAAACCACATACAGACCATTGGAAATCGCAGTTTTACTTCTTCCCTTTTCCGCCTCCAGCATATTTGGCGCCTCAACCCTGCTCTTTGGAATATCTACGGAAAAAGTTCTGACTTCTGACAGCTCATCCGATGAATTATACAGACGCATTGTAATATAATTTGTCTGCCCTGCCACCAGGCCAATCAACTGATACTCATGCTCTTTTGTTACATCCCCTGAAGTATTTATCTTTGCTGTCCTTGTAAAATCCGGTATGTTCTCATCCTTTACGGAAATGGTATAACGGCAGTAACATTTACCGTTTGTTGTAAAATAAACATACATGGAATTGCGGTTTGTACCGTAGGGATTGTATGCCCACATGGCATCCTTTAAAGAAAAACTCTTATTCTTTTTAATGTCCGTCAGGTTTTCCTCTACCTGCGCTGACTTTTCCTCTGAATATACCTCCCGCACACTGTTAAACTGGGTGGTAATCACATTTTTTTCGTCTCCGGATAAGTATAAAGGAATGATATCCACCTGCTTCGTTTCATCAATCGCTTTTCCTTTCTGCTCTTCCAGTAAGTCTCTTTCTTCTTTTAAATTTTCGGCCTCCCGTTCCGCAATTTCCTGTGATATGCTGTTCAGCCTCCAAAGAAGTACTCCGCTTCCAACCAGCAGTAAAAGCAGGGTAAAAATAATAAGTTTAATCTTGCCTTTCATTTCCCTCTTCTCCTTTTCTATTCCTTAACCAAATCCTTTAGTTTTGCGTACAAATCAGGGAATTCCCTTTTCATACGGATTGGCTTTAAATCCTGATTCAGAAAGCAATGTCCCGTCTCTCCCGACGTGCATAGTTCTCCTGACTCCTTCCTGTAAATTTCATAGGAAAGTTCCATTTTGATTCCATCATATCTGGTTAACCTTGTTTGAATCTCTATCTCCTCTTCAAAGCGCAGCGGAATCAGATATTTGCACCGGACAAAAGTCACTGGAATCACAATCCCCATCTCTTCCAGATTGCGGTAATCCAGTCCAACCTGCCGCATCAGTGCAAGTCTTGCCTCCTCAAAGAAGCGGATATAGTTAGAATGATGGACTATCCCCATTTTATCTGTCTCATAATAGTTTATACTTCTAGGATATTTCATATCAATCCTCCATTCCTGCTCCATCTGCGAACAAAGTTCACATCGGCTCTTTCCATTTTAACACATCCTTTCTGTGATTTCCATGCCAATCCTCATTTCTGTACACCTTTTTTTACTCTTTTTGAACTGTTCACACAAGTTAATGAAAAAGATAATTTCCGCTTATCCTCTATATAACCTGATTTTTTCTGCCTGACATTCTGTTTTTTGTATCTGCCTTATAATATTGCATCCTCTTATACAATCAATTATACTAATATATTATATCCTTTACTTTCAGCTAAAGGATACCAGTGTGTTGACCTAACCACTAGTACCAATCAAAATTCACCGGAAAGGACCATGACTTATGAGTTTGATTACAATAGAACATCTGACACATTCCTATACAGAACGGAAACTTTTTGAGGATACCTTTTTCAGCCTGAATGAAAATGAAAAGGTAGGAATCATCGGCATCAATGGTACCGGCAAATCAACGCTTTTAAAAATCCTCGCCGGCAGGGAGCAGCCTGACAGCGGTACTATGACTACCAGCCGTAATCTCCGGGTGGCATATCTGCCACAGACTCCAGCTTTTGAAAAGGAACAGGTTGTTTTAGCTGCCGCCCTTCCTTCTGCAGCGGATGTTGCCATATTGCCGGAGAACTATGAACCTGATGCCAAAAGTTACCTGTCAAAGCTTGGCTTTACTGATTTTGCCCAACCTGTTACAGAACTTTCCGGTGGACAGCGTAAGCGTGTTGCGCTTGTTCGTACGTTACTGACGCCCTGTGACGTACTAATTTTAGATGAGCCAACCAACCATCTTGACAGTGCTATGTCTGATTGGCTGGAAAAATTTTTGATTAGCTGGAATGGCGCTTTAATTATGATTACACATGACCGTTACTTTTTAGACAGTGTTGTAAACCGCATTCTGGAAGTCGATAAGGGCAGGCTTTACAGCTATAGCTGCAATTACCCTGAATATCTGGAGCGCAAGGCAGAACGTGAAGAATCAGCACAGGCAACCGAGCGGAAACGGCAGAGCATTCTCCGAAAAGAGATTGCATGGATACGGCGTGGGGCAAGGGCGCGTTCCACCAAACAAAAGGCGCATATTGCCCGTTATGAAACACTTCGGGACATGGCAGCTCCAGTAACAGATAACGCAATCCAAATATCCTCTGCCTCTTCCAGACTTGGAAAGACTACGATTGAACTGGAACATATTTCCAAAAGCTTTGACGAAAAGATACTTTTATCAGACTTTTCCTATATCTTTCTCCGTGATGACCGCGTTGGAATTATCGGTCCAAATGGCTGTGGCAAATCTACTCTTTTAAAAATGATAACGGGTTCCTGCGAGCCTGACAGTGGCACTATTACGATTGGACAAACAGTGAAAACCGGATACTTCTCACAGGAAAATGAAGCAATGGATGAATCTTTGCGCGTCATTGATTATATAAAAGAGGGCGGCAGTATTCTCCATACAAAGGAAGGCAGCTATAGTGCTTCTGTCATGCTGGAGCGTTTTCTTTTCCCACCGGATAAACAGTACACACCGATTTCCAAACTTTCCGGCGGCGAACGCAGAAGGCTCTATCTGCTCCGTATCCTGATGGAAGCCCCAAATGTACTTTTTCTGGATGAGCCAACCAATGACCTTGATATTACTACCCTGACTTTATTGGAAGATTATCTGGACACCTTTGCCGGAATTGTTGTGACAGTTTCCCATGACCGTTATTTTCTTGACAGGGTTTGTAACCGAATCTTTTCCTTTGAGGGAAACGGAAGCCTAAATCAGTATGAAGGCGGTTATACCGATTACCAAAATGCTTCCCGTTCTACAATGAAACTGACTGACAGCGGATTATCTCCTTCAGAAAAGGCAGAGCTTTCCTCCAAAAAGACAACGACGCGCAATAACTGGAAACAAAACCAGCCGCAGAAGCCAAAAATGTCTTTTCAGGAACAAAAGGAATTTGAGACGATTGAAAGTGATATTGCAAATCTAGAAGCACAAATTCAGGATTTGGAGGAACAGATTCTGAAAGCGGCAAAAGATTTCGTAAAATTAAATGAATTAACCCAGAAACAGGAAGAATGCAAAAAACAGCTGTCCGATAAATTGGAACGCTGGGTATATCTGGAAGAACTTCAGGAGCAGATTGCATTGTCAAAAGCACAAAATGCATCAAAATAATCAGGCATTCTTTTGGAAATTTGGAACTTCCCATGCAAAACAACTATAAACAGTGGATTTTTTGCGAAAATCGACCTTTATTTCCGTTGACACCATATCATTTATATGGTAGATTAGATTTGTTATCGTTTTGCATGGCAAGACCAATAGCACAAATATTTTCAGTTTTAGGAGGCAGTACTATTATGAAGGGTACAGTTAAATGGTTTAATGCAAAAAAAGGTTTTGGTTTCATCTCTGACGAGACAGGCAAGGATGTATTTGTACATTTCTCCGCACTTCAGATGGACGGTTTTAAGGTTCTTGACGAAGGCGAAGCTGTTGAGTTTGATGTAGTAAATGGTGAAAAAGGACCTCAGGCATCAAACGTAGTAAAGGTAGGTTAATACCACCTTACTCAGTTATAATCAATGCATGAATCATTCTAATTTTTATAGATAAGTGTTTTTTTCGTTTATTTTAAAAGTTAAGGATTTTCGGACAGGGTTGTAACTCACATAGTTTTGGCTATGAATAAGACCTCACTGCGGATAGCATTTAATCTATCCGCAGTGAGGTCTTTCTTTATTACTGTTTGTTCCTTGACCAGTAACCTTTCTTTTTTGATAGCAGCGGTACGCCAGCGAAGCTGGTGCGCTTTTCTATCCCAGTCTCATCCGGTATACTACTGGCTTATCACTTTTTACAAATGGTGCGTGGATAATCATTTTATCTGCCTCTCTGGTATACTCTGGCTTTTCGTCATAACCAAGTACACAAAGCTCCGTAATAATTCCATGAAAATCCTTGCTGTCTTCACCCATACTCTTTACGATGATATCTTCGCCCTCCTGCTTCATTGGAATAATATAAATGCAATCCCCTTTGCAGGTAAAGCGGATATCCGCAGAATCAAAATTCTTTCTCTGATCCTCTGCAAACATTCCTTCAATAACCTCTGTATCACCTTCTGCCTGAACACGCCATGAATGCGTATCATAAATTGCTTCTCCGTTAATTTCCATCCACTCACCGATTTCTTTCAGAAGTGTCATCTCTTCCTCACAGATTGTTCCATCAGCTTTTGGCCCCACATTCAGAAGCAGACAGCCATTTTTACTGACAATATCTACTAAATCCTGCAAAATATCCTCCGCAGACTTAAAGCGGTTCTGCTCTGTATAGCACCAGGAATTAAATGCCATAGAAGTATCTGCCTGCCAGCTAAACGGCTTCGCATCTGAAAAATGTCCACGTTCCATATCAAGAATTCCTGTGCCAAGCATCATGGCATCATGCTTATAGGAAATAGCTACTTCCTTGTCCCATTCCACTCCGCGGTTATAATAATATGCCGCAAATTTTTTTAAGTACGGCTTTACAGATTCATGCTGAATCCACCAGTCAAAGTAAACCATTGATGGCTGATACTTCTCAACCAGCTCTATGTTGCGTGCCAGCCAGTCTTCCAAAAAATCCTGTGGCGGTGCAGGGCTGTATAAATCCTGGTTATCCGGCTCCGGCATGGACGGATAATAAAAATCCCCAAGCTTCATTGGGTCTTTTACATCACTTTCAAATTCTCTGCCATGACCAAAGAAAAACGCATGCTCCACCCTGTGGTTTGACTCACAAAAGACCATATCCTCGTCAAGAATCGCTTCTTTCAATTCTAAAAGAACATCTCTCTTCATCCCCATATTTTTCACATTCCACTCACTGATTTCCGAATCATACATCTGGAAACCATCATGATGTTCTGCAACCGGCATAACATAACGTGCCCCGGCTTTCTTAAAAAGTTTAGCCCACTCTTTTGGCTTAAATTCCGGTGCCGTAAACATTGGTATAAAATCCTTATAACCAAATTTTGTATGTTCTCCAAAGGTCTTACGGTGGTGTTCCCATTCCTCCATAGACTGGATATACATATTTCTGGAATACCATTCATTACGGAATGCCGGCACACTGAACAGTCCCCAGTGGATAAATATGCCAAACTTTGCATTCTTAAACCACTTTGGAATTTCATAGTTTTCAAAACTAAGCCAGTCCGGCTTATATGGCCCCTTTTCAATTACTTCCTCTGCAATTTTTAAATATTTTTCCTGTACTGTCATTTTCCTACCATGCTGCTTCCCGGCAGCTTTCCTTTCCTGGCAATAGATTACTGGCTTCCCCGCAAATCTATTGTCATAAATTAAACTTCGTTACTATTTACACCTGCATCATCTTCCGTACTGACACGCACCAAATCCATCTCATCTGGTACTATACTAAATAGCACACGGATTTTCTGCTTCGGATGCGGGCAGCTTTCTATCTCTTTCCCACGGTCATCAAGCATCTTTTCCACCGTGACCATAAGATTCTCTCCCGCAGGCTTCATTAACTCCACGGTATCGCCCACACTGAATTTGTTTCTCTGCTCCATCAGCGCATATCCTTCTTCGTCCACCTTCCCCACAAGTCCAAGATAGGTATAACGCTTCACATACGTGTTATTATCATATATCTGTGACTCGTGGGTCGTCGGCCCATAGAAAAAACCTGTTGTATACTGACGGTACGTACACTTCGAAATCTCTTCCATATAATATGCCTTTTTTGACTCATATAGCTTAGGTGATGTAAAATAATCGTCAATTGCCTGACGGTATGTCCTCGCCACATCTGCCACATACAGGGCTGTCTTCATACGTCCTTCTATCTTAAAACTGTCTATACCGGCATTCACTAAATCCGGTATATGTTCAATCATACACAAATCTTTAGAATTAAAAATGTATGTTCCCCTTTCATTTTCCTCCACCGGCAGAAACTCACCTGGACGGTTTTCTTCCATAATGTAATATTTCCACCGGCAGGGATGCGTACATGCCCCCAAATTAGCATCTCTTCCGGTAAAATAATTGCTCAAAAGACAGCGTCCAGAATAGGAGATACACATTGCTCCATGTACAAAAGTTTCTATCTCTAACTCCTTCGGAATATTTTCACGGATGTCTTTAATTTCTTCCATGGATAATTCCCTTGCTGATACCACACGCCTCGCCCCTAGCTTATGCCAGAACTGATACGTTGCATAATTGACATTATTGCTCTGTGTACTGATATGCACTTCGATTTCAGGACATACTTCCTTTGCAATGGTAAATACTCCTGCATCCGAAATAATCAATGCATCCGGCCCTATTTCCCGCAGCTCTTCAAAATATTTCCTTACTCCCTCTAAATCTCTGTTATGTGCCGTAATATTCGCCGTAACAAAAACACGTTTTCCATGCATATGCGCAAAATCAATTCCCTCTTTCATTTCCTTCATAGAGAAATTCTTTGCCTTCGCACGAAGTCCATACATCTCACCACCAATATAGACTGCATCTGCACCATATAACACGGCAACTTTTAAGACCTCCAAACTGCTTGCCGGTACCAAAAGCTCCGGTTTCCCATTCTCTAACATACTCCTTTTTCCTTTCCATTCCGTAATACAGACAACGCAACACCATCCCCTACCGGAAGAATAACTGTTTCCCACTCTTCTGAATGTGTCAGCAGATACAGATATTCACGCATTCTCCCATGAATCGTACGGTCTCTTCTGGTAACCGCATAACGCGACTGGATAATATCTCCATCCTGCAGCACATTATCTGTCACCAGCATACCGCCTTCCACCAGCAGGGAAAGAACTGACGGAAGAAAATGAACATACTGCCCTTTTGCCGCATCCATAAAAATAAAGTCATATTTCTTTTTTTCCTCCACTAACTGGCAGAGCACTTCTGCTGCATCCCCTTCATACTGCCGGATAACATCTGTTTTCTGATACTTTTTAAAATTCCTTTTTGCTTCTTTGATACGGGCCGGAACTTTTTCAACCGTATCAAGCACTGCATCTTCCTCCAGACATTCACGCATCAACATACCAGAAAAACCGACTGCAGTACCGATTTCCAGCACCGCCTTCGGTTTTCTCGTTCGAAGAAGGAAGCATAAAAGCGTTTGCATGGAACGCCTGATAATCGGCACTTCCTTTTCCAGAGCTTCCTTCTCCACTTCCTTTAAATATTCCGGTATCTGCCAGCTCAGTGAATCAATATAGGTTGTAAGCCTTTCATCAACAATCATCGTATTCTCCCATGCCTCACTTTTTTCGGCTCAAGTGATATAATGAAACTTCAAATTTCCAATCATGCCGGCACAAACAATTCGTGAAAGAAGAATCTGCTTGCAGGTTCTTCTCAGGCGAAATTTTAGATTTTCTTGCCAGCCTGTTTTGGCTGGCTTAGAAAATCTTTTCGCCTTATTCACTTACCGTCAACTCATTAATAATTTCTTCATAATCCATACTGGTATTTAAAACATAGTTACCGGAACGAAGCTGTAACTGGCTCTGATCCATCAAAGTTGTCCGGATATAGAAACTATATCTGTTAACAATCAGATTTTCTTCTCTAAGCCTTGTTGCCACCCTAAACATCGTATCTTCTTCATTCACCTGAAAATCCTTATTTTGTCCCGGCTCTTCTGCTGCCGAAACAGAACCAAATACCTCATAACAAAAACGGTAACTCTGCCTGCAGCAGGATGTGATTCCAACAATTACCAGAAAGACAAGCAGAATTTCCAAAATCCAGACCAGTATATGGTATACCAGTTGTAAGGCTACCGGATTTTCATTTCTCTGTTCCTGCATTTATCCCTCCAAAAAATCAGTCTCAATCTGTGCGCCCTCTAAAAAGCACTCCTGAAGTTCCCTGACCATGCGGCAATACTGGCGTTCTGCCACAAAAAAATCATTTGCCAGTCCATTGTTCTGCAAATCCAGAAATTCATTGCGCAAACTATTGTTTGCAGAAATTGCATTATTTCCTTCTTCCATCTGCATTGCCACACTTCTTTTCCGAAATTCGCTTACCCGGCGGTACAACTCCGGCTGCGCCTTCATGCGGCCCAATAAATTTTTATACTGGTTATATTCCTTTGACATCTGAAGCCTTCTTATCAGCTCTCCCATTAATTCTTCTACTTCACTCATGAACTATCATCCTTCCAAACATGCCGGTCTTCGGCACAAACAATGTTACTGTATCACCCGCTTACTCTATTTCCATGATGATTGGAAGAATCATAGGATTTCTTTTCATCTTCTTCCATAAATAGTCACTCAGGCTGTCTTTAATTTCTGTCTTAATTTTTGTCCAGTCTGTAATATTATTATCCAGACAGCGTTCCAGTGCCGCATAAACAATTCCTTTTGCCTCATCCATCAGGTATTCAGATTCCCTGACATAGACAAAACCTCTGGACACAATATCCGGCCCTGCCAAAAGCTGGTTCGTATATTTCTCCAGCGTCAGCACAATAATGATTAATCCATTCTCTGAGAGATGCTGTCTGTCACGCAATACAATATTTCCCACATCACCAACGCCAAGTCCGTCTACCATAATTCCCTGTGCCTGCACTTTGCCAATCAAGGCAGCCCTGCTCAGACTGATTTCCAACACGTCACCAGACGATAAAATAATGGTATTCTCCTTTGGAATTCCCATTTCCTGTGCAAGCTTAGCATGTGCTTTCAGGTGCTGGTACTCTCCATGTACCGGAATCGCATACTGCGGCTTTGTCAAAGCGTAAATCAGCTTGATTTCTTCCTGACAGGCATGTCCTGAAACATGAGTATCCTGTACAATAACCGTAGCGCCTTTTTCTGACAGCTCATTGATTACCTTTGAAACTGACTTTTCATTGCCCGGAATTGGACGTGAACTGAAAATCACGGTATCTCCCGGCTCAATAGATACCTTGCGGTGAATGTTGGCCGCCATCCTCGAAAGCGCTGCCATCGCCTCTCCCTGGCTTCCTGTCGTAATCAGAACCAGCTTCTCCGGTGGATAATTCTTCATCTGCTCCATTTCTATCATAATATTTTTCGGAACATCCAGATATCCCAGTTCATTTGCTGTGGTAATCACATTTACCATGCTTCTTCCTTCCACAACAACCTTACGTCCATACTTTTCAGCAGAATTGATAATCTGCTGCACGCGGTCAACATTGGATGCAAATGTTGCAACAATGATCCGGTGCTTTTCATTTTCTGCAAAAATATTATCAAATGTCTTGCCAACCGTCCGCTCTGACATAGTAAACCCGGGCTTCATAACATTTGTACTATCACCCATCAGTGCAAGCACGCCTTTCTTTCCAAGCTCGCCAAAACGCTGTAAATCTATTGTCTCTCCGTTTACCGGTGTATAGTCAATCTTAAAGTCTCCCGTATGCACAACAATTCCTACCGGAGAAAAAATAGCAAGCGCTGCCGCATCGGAAATACTGTGGTTTGTCCGAATATATTCCACCCGGAAACATCCTAAATTAATAGACTGCCCATAGCTTACTACCTTACGCTTAATCGGCTTTGGAAGTACATGCTCTTTTAGCTTGTTATCAATCAGTCCCATTGTCAGCTTTGTTGCATAGACTGGTACATTGATTTCCCGCAGTACATAAGGAAGAGCTCCAATATGGTCCTCATGTCCATGTGTAATGACAAAACCTTTTACCTTATCAATATTTTCTTTCAGGTAAGTAATATCTGGAATTACAAGATCAATTCCAAGCATATCATCCTCCGGGAAAGATAATCCGCAATCCACAACCACAATACTATCTTCATACTCAAAGGCAGTAATATTCATGCCAATCTGCTCTAACCCGCCAAGCGGTATAATTTTGAGTCCTTTGCCAAATTCAACCGCCTCGTTCTTTTTTGCCCTTGCTGTCCGTACCGCCGGTTTTCTCTCTGCCCTTTCCGCTTGTATCTCCTGCCTGCTGCCTGTGGCTTCCTCTGCTTCCGCCACTTTAACCGCCGTCTTTCTCGTGGTTGTTCTTCTTGTCGTTCGCTTCACCGGCTCTTTCTTTTCTGCTCCTGCACTTTCTGCCTCAATATTTTTTACCGTTCTTCTAACTACACGCTTCGCTTTTGCAAACCCGTCGCTTAATATTCTGTCCTGATTTTCTGTTTCTCTCTTCACAATTTTTCCTGCCTTTCTTTTATAAGAAAACAGTATTCTCCCGTTTCCTTTTTTGCTTTTTATTGATATCTATACCTCTCATGGGAAGAATGCCGCTTTTGCATTCTTCCGGTGTGAAAAGAAACGCTTCGACAAAGTGCCCATTGCACTTTGTCGATTTTAGAGTTTCTTTTCACACTTTTCACTTATATTTCAAAATCCACATCCTCTAAAAGCTCCGCAAAAATTTTCGAAACTGCTTCAAATTCCGTATCCTCTTCTACCATTTCATATACCGTCTGCTTCTCATCGTCCGTAACTGCACGCATAATAAAAGCCTCTGCTTCTCCATCTTCTTCATCACTGTCCGCAACTAAGAGATAGTTTTTTCCATTAATCATGGTTTCTTCCAAAACATAAAAAGAAATTTTTTCATTATCATCTGTTTCAAATTCAATACGACCGTCCTGTCTTTCTTCCATTCAATAGCACCTCATATTATCCAAAAAAAAATACATATAATGCACAAATATATTTCCCTTTTTTAATTCATACTACAAAAGCAAAATATATCCGCACACTAATGTAAATTATAGATATTCTAATCCCGCTTCCAGCATCAACAGCTAACCCGCCAATATTTGTACTGCCTACAGCACAAACCTGCCGTGTATCATTTTCACACAAATCCTCTACATTTTAAGACTTTCTAAATATCCTTTTAAAATCAGACTTGCCGCCACCTTATCAACATATTTTTTCCGGTTCTTTTTCGCAACACCACCCTCTTCTAAGACAGTATCTGCCAAAACTGTTGTAAGGCGTTCATCCCACAGAATAACTTCCAGACCACTCCTGCGCTCTACCATTGCAGCAAACTCCCTGGTTTTTTCACACCGCTCTCCTTCTTCGTTATTCAGCTTTTTGGGAAGTCCGATAACTACTTTTTCTACCTGATATTCCTCCATCAGCTCTTCGATGCGCGCCAGCGTCTGACGCAGTTTCTTCTCCCGCTCTCTTTCTATGGTTTCTATCGGCTGTGCCGTTAAAAGCAATTCATCACTAATTGCAACCCCTACCGTTTTTGCCCCATAGTCTAAACCCATAATTCTCATACATCACCTGTTATACTTCTTTAAAATTATTATTAATATAATCCTCCAACAGCAATTCAATAATCTCATCACGCTCTACGCGGCGAATCAGACTTCTCGCACCCTTATGACTGGTAATATAAGTAGGATCTCCTGACATAACATATCCAACAATCTGGTTGACAGGATTATATCCCTTTTCTGTAAGTGCTTCGTAAACCTGCGCAATTACATCCTTAACTTCAAACACCTGATCCTTTTGTACTTTAAAGTACTGCGTATTATTAATCTCCTGCATAATGGCACTGACCTCCACTCTCAATCACGTACTTTCACCTATTTACTATAGTAATATATCTTATTGGAAAAAACAAGTCCATTTTTTCCAATTGCCTTTCCGTTACTATTCAAAACCATTTCCCATGTAATATTCCATCTGTTATCCAGCCCGAAATATGAACCCTGCACGTTGTATTACACATTTTTTCTGCATTTTCCAGTTCTGCCGCTGGCACACCAATACGGACATATCGTTCATTATAACCTACCAGATAATTCTTTCCCTGAATTTCTGTAATTTCTTCAAAAAGAACATCCTCTTCTTTTTCCAGAAAATTTTTCTGGTAAATTTTCTCTAAATCTTTTCCAGTATTTAACAGTATATCACTCCGCTCCGCTTTTATACCTTCTTCTAACTGTCCTTCCATTGCATCTGCCATAGTTCCCTGTCTTCTGGAATATTTAAACACATGAATCTTTGCAAAACCAGCCTTTTTTGCAAAGCTTAAGGTTGTATAAAATTCCTCTTCCGTCTCCTGTGGAAATCCCACAATAATATCTGTTGTAATAGCCGGATAATCAAAATATTTTCTAAGGATTGCTAACTTGTCCAAATATTCTTTTGCGGTGTAATGACGGTTCATCCGGCTCAGTGTTTCATCACACCCGCTTTGCAGGGACAAATGAAAATGAGGACAGATTTTTGGAATTTCTGACAGTTCCTTTGTAAATTCCTCTGTAATAATCCTTGGCTCCAAAGACCCCAGACGGATTCTATCAATCCCATCTGTCTGTGCAATTCTTTTTAAAAGCAGTAAAAGAGGTTTTCCTTCTAATTCCAAAAAGCTCTTTTTCTCTGTAAAATCTACGCCATAGGAAGATAAATGGATTCCTGTTACAACCACCTCATGGATTCCCGCTGCCGCAAGAGCTTCCACTTCGCCTGCTGCCTCTTCTTCCGTTTTGCTCTTTAAAGGCCCCCTGACATAAGGAATAATACAATATGTACAGTACTGGTTACAACCATCCTGCACTTTCAAATATGCCCTGGTATGCTTCCTGTCTAAAACCTGCTCCATGGATTGATTTCCTCCGCCAGATTCCGTAATTTCCCGCAGGCCGGAAGCATCCTTCTGCTCTTTTGCGGCAAGCACTTTTTCTACCAGCCTTGGCTTTTCCGCATTTGTTATAAACAAATCAATTACCTCATCCACTTCCCCTTTTTTCTTTGCCGAATCCACATAACAGCCTGCAGCCACTACAATCGCTTTTGGATTGGCACGCCTTGCACGATGAAGCATTTTTCTGGACTTTCTGTCCGCAATATTCGTTACGGTACAGGTATTAATCACATAAACATCTGCCTGCTCCGTAAATGCCACGATGGTATGTCCTGCTTCTTCAAACTGCGCTTTCATTTTTTCCGTTTCATAAGAATTCACTTTGCAGCCTAATGTCAAAAAACCAACTCTCACAATACATTATCCTTTCTTATCTAAGATTTATTTAAAATGACCGAATGTATTCCATTATTAAAAGTATTCTATTCCTGCCAACAATAGATTGCAGAAAAGCTTTGCATTCGAAGTGCTTTGCGTTTACCAACGCTGAACGCACAATTTTGCCAAAATCATGCAAAATAGCGCTGTTCACTCGTATTTTTGACAAAAACCAGTCAAAAATCCTCGACTTTAATGAAGTGTGAACAGTAACTACCAATTTTCTGACCAATTTTTTTGATAGATTGTATATTGACTTTTCAATTCAAAATGTCTAGTATAGAATTGAAAAAATAAAAGGAGGTAGGTTTTCATGAAAACAGTACAGATTTCATTAAATTCTATTGATAAGGTAAAAGCATTTGTAAACGATGTAACAAAATTTAATACCGATTTCGATTTAGTATCTGGCAGATATGTTATCGATGCAAAATCTATTATGGGTATTTTCAGTCTTGATCTTTCCAAGCCAATTGATTTGAACATCCATGATGATGATGACATCGACGAAATTCTTGGCATATTAGATCCATACATCGTTAAATAATTAATTGCATTGCTTTTCATTATGGGGCATTTTGTATTTGGGGATATTTCAATTTGAACAATAGATTGCAGGCTTTGCCGCAAATCTGTTGTTATAAATTATTATTTGCTACATACAATAGAATATAACAGAGGACACCAGCACTGACGGTGTCCTTTTTTCTAATAGGAAAATCCGCCACCGCGTAGTGGTATGCCAACAAGAATTGCTTCCCAATTCTTGTTGGCATACCAGCGAAGCTGGTGCGCTTTTCTATCCATCTACCTCGATAATTTCAATGGTATTTAATGCCTCCTGCACCATCTCGTCAATCTTTTCCGAAAGCTTCTCCTCTGAACGGCGGATAATCTTAATTTCCGGCCTGGTTACCGGATGCTTGGCAACAAATATGGTACAGCAGTCCTCAAACGGCTGAATGGATGTCTCATACGTTCCAATTTTCTCAGAAAACGATACGATATCCTGCTTATCAAATCCAATTAACGGACGGTAAACCGGCAATTCACATACATCATTTGTCGCTGCAAGGCTGTGCATTGTCTGGCTTGCAACCTGTCCGATACTCTCTCCGGTAATCAGTCCAAGACAATCATTTTCTTTGGCAAGAGTCTGGGCAATCCTCATCATATAACGCCGCATAATAATGGTCAGTTCCTCATGAGGACACTGCTCATAAATATACATCTGAATATCCGTGAAATTAACTACATGCAGGCGAATCGGCCCGGTATATCTGGAAATCAGCTTTGCCAAATCCACCACTTTCTGCTTTGCCCTCTCACTGGTATAAGGAGGTGCATGAAAATATACTGCATCAATAAATACCCCGCGTTTCGCTATCATATAACCCGCTACCGGACTGTCAATCCCCCCGGAAAGCAATAACATTGCCTTTCCATTGGTACCAAGCGGCATTCCACAGGCTCCTGTATATACTTTGGAATATACATATGCCTTTTCCCTGACTTCTACCCAGATAAACACATCCGGGTTATGCACATCTACAGAAAGCTCTGGAAAACGCTCTAACAGGCATCCTCCTATCTCTACACAGATTTCAGGTGAAGTCAGCGGATAATGCTTATCACTTCTTCTTGACTTTACCTTAAACGTAAAATCTCTCTTTTCATACTGCGCTTCCACAAAATCCCCAACTTCTTTTACGAGATTGTCCCAGCTTTTATCCTCAATCATCTGAACCGGGCTAATTGCAGATACACCAAATACACGGCTCATTGCTTCAATCGCATCCTCAAAATCAAAATCTCCCTTTGCCTCTACAAAGATTCTTCCCTGCTCCCTTGTCACCTCAAATTCACCCTCAATCTTTGCAAGACGATGGCGAATCTGGCTGCACAATGCATTTTCGAACTTGTAACGGTTCTTTCCTTTAATTCCAATTTCTGCATACTTTACTAAAAAAGCCTGATACATTTTTTCCTCATTTCTGCAAGGTCTCTTCCCTGCTTTTCCTATATCTGTTTACTGCCTGCTACGATTCACAATAACTACTGCCTTACAAACTTTCGCAGCACCGGGAGCAATTCCCCCACCGCCTCTACTGCATAGCGGATTTGCTCTGTTGTTGTCATCACCGAAAAACTAAAACGCAGAGTAGAATCCAGCAAATCCTTCCTTACCCCGATTGCCTGCAGCGTCCCGCTAAGCTCAGGATGGTTGGAGGAACATGCAGACCCTGAAGAAACATAAACGCCCTTCTCTGCCAGTGCATGCAGCATAACCTCACTCTTTATGGAAGCAAAGCTGACATTCACAATATGCGGCGCTGTCTCCTCCAGCAAAATTCCATCAATCCCATTTATTGTAACACCTTCATACCGCTGCAAACCTTCTATCAGCATCTTCTTCCATGCATACAACTGCTCCCGCTTTGCCGCATGCTCCTGATATATTAATTTTACCGCCAGTCCCAACCCTGCAATTCCCGGTACATTCTCCGTTCCAGAACGCATTCCTTTCTGCTGTCCGCCGCCAAAGAGAATCGGCCTTATCTTTACTCCATCCCTGACATATAAAAATCCAGCCCCTTTCGGTCCATGAATCTTATGACCACTGACAGACATCATATCAATTCCCATTTTCTTAGGGATAATCTTATACTTCCCAAATGCCTGAATCGCATCTACATGAAATAAAATCTGAGGATTTCTGCCATGCAGCATCTCTCCGATTTCTTTTATCGGTTCCACACTCCCGATTTCATTATTGACATACATAACAGAAACCAAAAAAGTATCTTCCCGTAAAGCTGCCTCTACCTCTTCTAACGGAACCCTTCCTGCCGCATCCACCGGAAGATATGTCACTTCATATCCCATTTCCTCCAGATAGGCAAGCGGTTCATGTACAGAAGCATGCTCAATTCTTGTTGTAATAATGTGCTTTCCTGCACGGCGGTTCGCGATTGCAGTACCAATAAATGCCATATTATTTGACTCTGTACCGCCTGACGTAAATATAATCTCTTTCGGCTGACATTTCAAACTACCGGCTATGATATCCCTGGCATCCTTAATATACCGTTCCGCTGCGATTCCTTTTGTATGCTTTGAGGAAGGATTTCCAAAATCCTCCTCTAACACCGTTACCATTATATCCCTGACCTCCGGAAACACCGGAGTTGTCGCTGCATTATCCAAATATGCTTCCATTCTGAACGCAATCTCCAATCCATCTATTCTTTTCCATGCAGCCATACCAACTTTGGCTTGCCTTACTGCTGCATTTGAAACATCATAATTGCTAACAGCGCCATACCTGCTGTCTCTGTGCGCAAAATGCGTTTCCCAAGCGTAATCGGCTCCATTCCGCATGCTACTGCCTGTTCTACTTCTTCTGCTTCAAATCCACCCTCAGGGCCAATAAAAATTCCTACGGATTCTTTTGTACAGGCATGTGCTACGATTTCCCTCGAACAGTCAATGCCATCCTGCAGTTCATATGGTATCATATTGTACTCTAAGGATTTCGCCATGTCAATCGCCTCTTCCATAGTGACAGGTTTTTGTACCAATGGTATAATCCCCCTGTCGCACTGCTTTGCAGCGGCCTGTGCAATAGCCTGCCACCGCTCCTGCTTTTTTATAATCTTTTTTTCATCTGCAAGCTTTACGACACAGCGTTTCATCATAACCGGTACAATTTCATATACCCCAAGCTCCACTGCCTTTTGAATAATAAATTCCATCTTTTCTTTTTTGGGAATTCCCTGAAAGAGAGTAATCTTTGTCTGTAATTCCGTTCCTGTACTCTGGACCTTCTCTACCCGCAGGATAACCCTGTCCTTGTCCAGACGGTAAATCCTCGAAACATAGTCCCTGCCTTGTCCATTGCAGGCAGTCACCCAGTCCCCCTCTTCCAGACGCAGTACATTTCTTATATGGTTTACATCACTGCCCCTGATTATAATTTCATTTTCCGCAATTTGTTCTTCTGAAATATAAAAACGATACACCCTTTTCCTCCCTTTGCCTTCATGTACACAAAGATACCAGACAAATGCGGTGACAAATGTCTGGTATCATAATCAACCTATCCATTTTTAATATTTTTCCGCTCTTACAGATACGCATCCAAAGAATTATTCTGCTTGGCTGTAAGAGAGTACGAACCTTTTTGTGTGTATAAAGAAGCAGGTTTGTATGTGTATGAAGAAGCACCTGTACTACTGTTAGAAGCCTTATCGGCAGCACTATATGTTTCTGATGCCTTGTCAGAAATGATACCGCCATAGGAAAATCTTCCGGTAAAGATGGAGGAAAGTGTCGAAATCTTAGCTGACTCATCAAACTTCTTCTCGTCAAATGACAGCTTATTTCCTTCCCCAATACTAATACCAACACTCTTAAGAAGCTTTTCATTGGCAGCAGTATTTTTTACAATTCTAAGTGATTTGCTTAATACACCCTTCGTATCTACATCACTGGAAGAGTCAATATAAGAATTGTAAGCCTTGACAAAATCCTTCAGATTCTGCTTGATTGCATCCATGTCGTATACGTCTTTGCCGTTCTCATCCTTGCCTGTCGGCTTATACAAAGAACTGGTTCCTAACTTATCTACTATTTCCTTTAACGCACTGGAATCTGTCTTTACTGTCAGCAGCTTGCCTTTCTCAACCGTAGCATCTGCCTTATCTGTCTGAGTGCTGTCAGACTTGTTATCAGTACTGGTATTCTTATAATATGACCTTAAAAGCTTCTTATAAGCACCTGACTGAATCATGGAATAGTCACCAAGAACATTGTTGGAATTACCAAAAATCCCCATAGAGTTGTTTGATGAATAATTCCCAAATATACCGCCACTATAATAATCGTTAGATGTTCCAAATATAGATGACATAATATCACTCCTTTTCCGTTATTAATAAAAACCAACTGTTTCTATCCAATATAAATACAATCTCTCCTATCATTTAATATATCGGATTCTCCCCCAAAAAATCAACCCCCTTTTCCATATTTTTCATAAAAATCGCACCGACCCCGCTGGTGCGCTGGCAAGCACCCCAAAGAACTAATGTTCTTCGCTTTTTGTTGGCATACCACTACATTTCGAGCAGTATCCCATACAGATTAGGGGGCAAAAGGCTCATTTTTCAACCTATCTCCTGCTTTTATTATTTTTCCGTATCTTACGCGGAGCAATCAGGCATTTCGGCCCAAACCCAATTAAGTCCTGCCGTCCGGCTTTTTGCAGTGCCTCCTTTACCAAATCATAATTCTTCGGATTCCGGTACTGGATGAGCGCACGCTGCATCGCCTTCTCATGCGGATTCACAGGCACATATACCTTCTGCATCGTCCTTGGGTCATATCCGGTATAGTACATGCAGGTTGATATGGTAGACGGGGTCGGATAAAAATCCTGTACCTGCTCCGGCATATACCCCAGTTCCCGCAAATACTCAGCCAGGGCTACCGCTTCTTTTAATGTTGAGCCAGGATGGGAAGACATCAGATACGGCACTACAAACTGCTCTTTTCCATATTTCGCATTAATTCTCTCATAGCGTTTGAGAAATTTCTGATATACTTCATTATGCGGTTTTCCCATCTTGTCCAAAACAGCATCGGCAATATGTTCTGGAGCAACACGAAGCTGCCCGCTGATATGGTGCGCACATAATTCCTGCAAAAAGGTATCATCGGAATCTAACATCACATAGTCAAAACGAATTCCGGAACGGACGAATACTTTTTTTACGCCCGGAAGCTCCCGCAGCTTCTTTAAAAGCTTCAGATAGTCTTTATGGTCAACCTTCAGGTTTTGGCAGGCTTTCGGAAAGAGGCACTGCTTATCCGTGCAGACACCAGATTTCTTCTGTTTTTCACATGAGGTATGGCGAAAATTTGCAGTCGGCCCTCCCACATCATGAATATATCCTTTAAAATCCGCTTCCTCTGTCATCTTCTGTGCCTCACGCACAATGGATTCATGGCTTCTGACCTGAATCATTCTTCCCTGATGAAAAGTTAATGCACAGAAATTGCATCCTCCAAAACATCCCCTGTTACTGGTGAGGCTGAACTTAATCTCCCCAAGCGCCGGTACCCCGCCATCCTTCTGATATACCGGATGATACGCCCTCATATAAGGAAGCTCATATACATCATCCATTTCCAGCTCACCAAGTGGCGCAGCCGGAGGATTCTGCACTACATAACCATTCTCTCCATAAGACTCCGCCAGACATTTTGCTGTTATAAAATCTGTATTGCAGTACTGCGTATAAAAACTTCTGGCATACTCCTTTTTATCTCTGCAAAGCTGCTCATAGGAAGGAAGCTCTATGTAATCATAGACACTGTCCAAATTTTTGGCACGGTACACCGTTCCCCGGATAAACGTGATATCAGCAATATCGATACCGCTTGCCAATGCATCTGCCACCTCTACAATGGAATGCTCTCCCATACCATACGTAATCAGGTTTGCCTGCGAATCCAGAAGAATGGAGTGTTTTAAGGAATCCGACCAGTAGTCATAATGCGCGAGCCTCCTAAGGCTCGCCTCAATCCCTCCAACTATAATCGGAATTTTTTTATACACCTTTCGGATGAGATTGCAGTACACAACTGTTGCATAATCCGGTCTTTTCCCAATCACACCGCCCGGTGAATACGCATCCTGATTTCTTCTCTTTTTGGATACCGTATAATGGTTCACCATAGAATCCATATTCCCCGCAGAAACTAAAAAACCCAGACGCGGCCTTCCAAAAACTTTTACACTCTCCTCCTTCTTCCAGTCCGGCTGCGCAATGATTCCAATCCTGTAACCATGTGCCTCTAACACTCTGGTAATAATTGCAGCACCAAAAGAAGGATGGTCCACATAGGCATCTCCACAGACATAAACAAAGTCTACTTCATCCCATCCTCTTGTTTTCATATCAGCCCTGCTTACTGGTAAAAAATCCTTCAATTGGTATAACCTCCTGTCTTGCAACTTTAGTCCTTTTCGCGTATAATTCTACTTTGAGTTATCCGGTGTTTAACTACCTTAACAATAACTCCAGTAATATTCCACACCAGTTAGAAAGGACCATTATGAGAAAATTAATTTTTTTTGATATTGACGGTACTATCATTACGGAGGATGAGCAGGAACGAATCATACCAGACAGCGTTATCACATGTCTCCATGCCCTTCACCAGAATAACCACCTTTGCTTTGTAAATACCGGACGCGCATTTGCGGAAATAGATGATGTCATCCGTGCCCTTCCTTTTGACGGATATGTCTGTGGCTGTGGCACTTACATAACCTATCAGGGAAAAGTCCTCCTTGCAAATACCATTCCTTTTTCCCTTGGAAATGAACTGATCAAAGACCTTGACTACTGTCATCTGGAATGGGTATTAGAAGGCACAGAAGCTGTTTACTACAGTCCCTTCCCTTACACTACCCGTATCGGAGATTTTAAAGCAGAACATCAGACACTGCTGCCAGAGTTTTCCCACACGGTTAACTTACAGGAAACCCATAATCTGGCTTTTGATAAGTTCTGCATTTGCCTTAACAAAGATAGCGAATTTGAAAAATTCTATCAGAAATATCAGGAGTCCCTGACCTTTATTGACCGCGGAAATGCTTTTTACGAAGTTGTTCCAAAAGGCTTTTCCAAAGCAAGCGGTATTTCCTTTTTGGAAGATTATTTCCAGATTCCAAATAAAGACACAATTGCCATCGGCGACAGCACAAATGACCTGCCAATGTTTAACTATGCAGGCTACAGTATTGCTATGGCCAATGGCTCAAAAGAAATTTTTGATTATGCAGACTACATAACTGACTCGGTTTTGGACAATGGCATTTACAACGCAATGCAGCATCTGGCATTAATCTGATGCTTTCCTGATATCACTCACTTTAAACGCTATGTTTTTTTAAGGATTTATCTAATTATGAAAGAGACAAGACACTAGTACAACGAAAATTAAGTTTTGGATAGTTTGACGCAGAATATTTTTCTGAGAGTGCTGCTTCACAAACGCAGTTCTACGCTCCGCTTCGGTCCTTGCTAAACAAGTGCCACTGGCACTTAGCAACGTAGCGGTGGCTACGTCGAGGCTTGGGGAGTAGTGCTATCAGGAAAATAAGCAAGTCAAACTGCCAATTACTTAATATTCGTTGTACTAGGATAAATCCTTTGCAATTTTTTGCAGAACCAGCTTGTAGATTGCAAATAAATAGGCATCCAAAACGCAATGCTTATTATTGACAAACTCAACCAGCTTATAGAGGAAGCAGACTCCTATCAAAAAGATGCTGGCACAGGTAACATAATAATCCAGATTTAACACCAGCAGAGCCAGATTAGCGGCTACATATGTCAGTATTACAAAAGTAAACTGTCTTGTAATGCGTGATGCAACCATCATAGTGTCAATTAATTCCGTCATCCGCGCTTTCAGGCTGTCTGCATTTTCTTCTTTCAGATGTTCATACATATCATCAAAAATCGGTTTACTGTCCAACCTGAGATGAGAAATATCATTTTTCTCAAAATCCCTCCGGCATATTTCCACATATCCCGAATATTTCCGATTGCCTACCTGCCTGCGCAGATATTTCTGAAAAACATTCACAGCGTTTTTCACCCCATTTCTACCAATAACTATAATTTCTCTTTTAGTTCATCTGTTAAAGCCAGTGCATTGTCATAATCAAACTCCTGAATAGCACCTGATATTTTTTCCAGAATCTCCTGCTTCATTCCCTGGCTTCCTGAAAGCATCTCTTCCAAAGTCTCTGTAATTTCAATATACTCAAAATCTTCTATATGTTGCCTTAACTGTTCTAATTTTCCCATAAACTCTGAATCAGAAACTTCCGTTTTCGGAGCAGCATTCTGCTTCTTTTCATTATATTTTTCGTAAGCTGCCTCTAAATCAGAATGAAAATTCTTTACATCCTCCAGATATCCATCTGTCTTTTCACTGATAACATCCATTTGTCCTGCTTTTGCTGCCAGTTCCAGTTCTTTTGACTTCTCTGCCATTTCATCTGCGCCAATATTGAGAAAAATTCCTTTCAAGCTGTGAAAATGCAAGGCAAAGCTTTCTTTTTGGCAGCTTCCCTTAATTAAATCTATGGAATTATAATTTTGTAATATATTTTTGATGCAGACAGCTAAAACCTTCACATAGTTTTCCACACTTCCTGCCATCATATCCAGACCTTTTTTATAATCAAGCCCTCTGACAGAAGACAAAATTCCTTCAATTCCATCTTCTTCTTTTTCGATTACTTCGCCAGCTTCGCTATTTTGTATAATTCCAAGAGAATACAACTTATCCTGCAGTTTCTCCATAGTAACCGGTTTTGCCAAAACATCCTTTGCTCCAGCCTTTTCAAAAGCAGCCAGTATTTCTTTATCAATCGTTGCGGATACACCAAAAACAATCGGCTTTTTCTCATCCTTTACCAGAAAAAGAATCTGTCTGGTTGCTGCTATTCCATCCATTTCAGGCATCAGATGATCCATAAAGATTAAACCGTAATCCTTCTGGCATACATGGTCAATTGCCTCCATGCCGGAGGCCGCCTCATCTACCTCAAACCCCAGCCTTTTTAACATCGTTGCCAAAACCATTATATTCGTATCATTATCATCTACTACAAGAACAGATTTTTTAATTTCTTCTCTCATGCTCCGTTTCCTCCCCTGCTCCTTTTTGTCTTAATTATCTGACTACATCAAAGCGAAAGATTACAACTTTATTGTATTCTTCACCTGCCTTTAAAACAGCACTTGGAAATGTCTGGGTATTGACAGCATTTGGATAATTATGTGTTTCAAAGCAGACGCCGCTTCCTTCTCCGTAGTGCATCCCTTCCTTTCCATCAGGAGCGTCCAGTCCCAAAGAAGCATATAACTGCATAGCCTTTGCATCCGTAAATACCTCCATGACACGTCCCGTTGTCTCATCACAATATCTGACAGCCTTTGCTACTTCTCCTTCTTCTCTCTCACGTAAAACGAAATTATGGTCATAACCGGCTACTATGCTTTCATCCGGCTTCGGCTCCCCAACCCGTGAGCCAATCTTATGCGGCTCTCTGAAATCAAGGGCTGTTCCCTCGACAGAACGAATTTCACCAGTAGGAACAAGAATTTCATTTACCGGAGTATATTCGTCTGCAAAAATCTGTAAATCCTGCTGATATACATCTTTACACTTATGTCCGCCCCTGCCGATATTGAAATAGCAGTGGTTGGTCAGATTGATTACCGTATCTTCGTCTGAAACCGCATAATATTCTAACATCAGTTCATTTGCATCATTTAATGTATACGTAACCGTTACCGTCAGATTGCCTGGAAATCCCTGCTCCATATCTTTGCTCAGCCTTGTAAACGAAACACTGGAAGATGTTTCATCCTCTGAACACTCCGTCTGATACATACAGTGCTCATAGCGGAAATAACCTCCATGCAGACAGTTCGTTGCATCATTCTTATCCAGAGTATACGTCTTCCCATTTAAGGTAAAAGATGCATTCGAGATTCTGTTTGCAACTCTTCCAATAACAGCGCCAAATGCCGGTCCATTGACTTCATAAGCAGCAACGTTATCATACCCCAATGCAATATCTTCAAATACACCATCCTTATCCGGCACAAAGATGTTGGTAATGACGGCACCTAAGTCAGACAATGACACTTTCATCCCATTCTGATTCTCTAATGTATACTTTGTAACAACATCGTTCTCCTTAGTAACTCCAAATTCTTCCTTAATGATACTCATGCCCTACCTCCAAATCTTTTTATTTAATTCCTATATTACTCACTCTTCCAAATTCTTCCCTATTTTATTCTATTACTCTGGCGATATTGAACCACCGGAGTAATATCCACAGCCCTCCTAAACAACGTACGTAACCAGATAATAACTTGAGTATAGCAAATGCAAATTCACATTACAAGTACTATCCTTTTATAACTACAGAAATCCATTTCCAAAAACACGCTTATTACTCCAGCAGTTAAATACCGACGTTTTTACTTGCTTAAATTTCCATCTTTTATTACACAGACTTCTTCAATGCCAAAGCGAAGAAATGCCTCTGCCATCTCCTTTGTAATTCGTTCCCCGCTGATTGCAATCGGAACCGCCGGAGGACAGGAAACCGTTTCTGCCGCGCACACCCGGCCCACTGACTCCCTTGCAGGAACCATTTCACTTTCCGAAAAAACAGCTTCTCTGATGGAACACACCCGTTCCTGTGAAAAATTCCAGACTGCTCTGGCAGGCAGGGCTTTTTTTCTGACAGATACCAGTTTTGTTGCTTCTGCCCAGACAGACAACCGCCTAAAATCCTCTTCCGTATTTTCCGGCGTTACCATCAAAACAACATACTGCCAGTCAGCATATTCACATTCCATAAAGTATTTTCTAAGCTCTGCAGCAATCTCCGTCCCCTTATAACCGCTTGTGGCAGTATCTATCACTATTTTAAGCGGTTCTGACTGCTGAACACAAATTCCACAAGCCAAAAACTGCTCCTTTATTTCTTCTGTCTTCTGAACCGTTTCCGCAAGCCGCTCCTGATATCCCTCTTTCAGATATATATTGCATCGGTCCAATGACTGGAGCAAAAGATAGGAAGGGCTTGTAGAGCCAAACAGCGTCAGTGCCTTGGCTGCATATGCTTCAAACCGCTTCAGGTAGTCCTTATGTATATGCAGGTACGCAGCCCCTGTCAGCGCAGACAGCGTCTTATGTGCCGAATCGCAGCACATTGCCGCGCCTAAATCCAACGGATGCTTTTTCTCCTCCAAAAAATGGAGATAGGCACCATGCGCATTATCTACCAAAAGCGGAATTCCCCATCTGCGGGCGACTCCAGAAATCTCTGATATGTCTGTCATCTGCCCAAGATAATCCGGTGACGTAATATAAATTCCAAGAGGAGGCACGTTACAAGACTGCAGTGTCTCCTCTAAATCCTCCGCCCTCAGTACGCTGCTGCAAATACTCCTGCTCTCCTTCTGCTGTAAAAACCTGACATCAAAGTCCAGCAAGGCACAGGCATCTATCATACTCCTGTGTACATTTCTTGCCGCCAAAAGAAACGGCCTTTCTCCTGTTTCCCTGAAACTATGCTCCATAGCAAGAGCCGCAAGCATCGCCTTAATACAAAGCGAAGAACCTTCCGTAGAATAATGCGTTGCTCCACTTCCAAAAAGCGCTGACGCATTTTGTTCACTCTCCCTGATAATACCATTGCCGTGATAGAGCACATCCGCCCCTTCTATCTCTGTTATATCAAAAGGTTCCAACCCAAAAAACACACGCCCTTTGTGTCCGGGCATGTGAAATCTGGTTATATTCTTTTCTGCATATTGTTTGACAAAATCAACTATTGTCGTCTTCATACTTTGCCTTTCTTCCGATAACTTCTCCCATCTTTACAAGTGTCTCAAAACCATCCTTTGTATTTTCAGTGATATCATCATCCAAAACAATAGTATCCTTTGGAAATGCAAGAATCACTGTTGAACCACCAAACTCAAAAAATCCCTTTTCCATTCCGCGGCGGACAGAAAGTTTCTGATGATGGTTTACAATTTTGCCAACCAGCATTGCACCTACTTCCATCATTAAAACATTGCCAAAATTCTTACTCTTTAAAATAGAAAACTCTCTGGTATTTTCTGTATAAACCGGATAGGCTTCATTTGCTAAAGGGGCTACTGTATGGTAAACTCCGGGAATTTTGTAATTTGGGGTCTTCTCTCCGTCATCAATATAACAATAATGATGATAATCTGATACCGTCAGCCGGAATACGCAAAGCATACCGCCAAGATATTCCTTTGCAAGCCTTTTACTCCTTACCAGAGTATCCATTGTATATACAGTATTTTTAATATAGAATGTACCATCTTTATTAATCTTGTGTACACTCAGCCTGCTGTCACAGGGCGCACACAAAAGAGAAGAGGCTTCAGCAAATGTTCTTCTGCCTTCCTTAATTCTTCTGGTAAAAAACTGATTAAAGCTTTCATACTCTTCCTCTTCATATTCTTCCATCACAATATTGCTTTTTTCAATAAATGGTGAGATATAAAATCTGGACAAGCCAGAATCCAAAAAACGGCTTCCCGCCTTTGATACAACAGGCTGAACCAAAAGCTTTAATACTTTTCTTCCCATCGCTGTCCCATATAAAACCTTTGCAAGCTTCTCCTGCGCTCCTTCCTCAGCAGGAATTACATTTCCCGCCCTGTCCTTACTACCCATGTCACTTCACTCCTCTCTATTCTTAAAAAATATAATGTTAGGGTCAAAAGACTCATTTTTGTATAGACTTCATCAATTTGCACAAAAGAAAAAGATAACTAAGAAAGCAGAATAATAATTTTTATCTCAGGACTGTTCGAAGCCGTTGGTGCTTAAACAGCGTCATTTGCTGTTTTATGCACCATTACGTGCTTCGCCAAGCGAAAGCGTTTCCTAAATGAAAATCATTATTCCACTTTCTGCATTATTGTATCATTGTGCAAATTGACGAAGCCAATAAACAAATATACCTTTTGTCCCTAACATCGTTTTATAACTATTTATTGAACAAAAAACCACGAAGGCAGTCAGATAATCCATTCGGTGGAAAATTCCATTTCGGGATGCGGAAATTTGAAAACAGTATCGTTATGATGACCGCAACAGCCACTATAATTACAATAACAGCCAAAAAAGTATTGTTTGGCTTTTTCAATTTAAAATCAATGACAAACAGCAGGCCTACTATTAACAATGACAAATGCAGTGCCACCATAAAAGTCTCATTGCTTACAAAGACCTGTAACATAAAGATTAACGGAAGCACAATTGCCATAGAGGTAATTGGAAGACCATGATAATACTTATTGGCACCATCTTCTACCTGCTGCCGCTTTATCTCCAGCACATTAAAAAATGCCAGCCGAATCACGGAACAAATACAATAAAAGCAGATTAAAAGCCAGCCAGTCGCTCCCCTGACTCCTAACAGCCAGCAAATCATAGCAGGGTACACCCCAAAACATACCACATCACACAGAGAATCTAACTGCATACCAAAGAGCTTTTCATCCTCCGTGCGGTTTTTCTTGCTTCTCGCAATTTTTCCGTCAAACATATCACACAGCCCTGACAGAGCCAGACAGACAATAGCACTGCGGAACTTTCCTGCAATCGCCTGCGTCATCCCGATAACAGAGATTGAAAGGCCCATATAAGTCAAAACCACTGTGTAATCATAAAATCCAATCAATTTCTTTTTCTTATTCATTTCTCCCTACTCCTCCAATTGTAAAATAAGCAACTCCTGTCATAATTGCACTTATAATAAGCTGTGAATAATAACTGATTCCCCTGCTGACTATCATAACCGGCAGCACCAGATTTTTACCACATAATGGTCGGAAAATAGACAGGAATAAGTTTTCACTCATGCCCATGCCACCCGGAAGCGGAAGCATATCAACAGATACCGATATCATTCCCTGTAAGGTTGTGACAGTAATTGGCCCTGCTGTGCGCACCAAGAATGACAGGCAGACAAGGTATGTAATAAAAAACCACATAAAGCGCTGTACAAAAGTGATTAACAGTACATTTACTATAACCTGTTTATTCCTTCTTAAATAATCCGCAACACTCCGGTACTTCTCCATTGCCCCGGCTATTTTCTGAATCCACTTCTTTTCTTTTTTTGAATGCGTGATTCTGCAAAAAAAGTGTACCAGACTGACAAGAATATTTTCTGCCAAAGTCGGATGGAACACCAAAATCATCATAAATGCTACGCAAAAAACATTTAAGGCAACTCCCAGATAGCACCAGCCAATTACCGGGTTTAGATACTTCATAATAACCGGTGGCCTGAAAATCATAACCACCAGACCAATCACAACCAAAACCGCCTTGTAGGTAATGGTAACTACCATCAGAATTAACGTTGATATGGATACTGATAGTTTATCCTTTTTCATAAAATATAACTGTGCAGGCTGCCCTCCTGTCGCAGATGGGGTGATGGCACTGAAAAAAAAGCCCACAAAAGAATATAGAAAGCAATGTGTCAGAATAACCGGCTGTCCTACTGAGCGCATCATATAATAAATAATAACGGATTCACTCAAAATAAAAAGTACAACCAGAATCACTCCAACACCCCAGTACCAGATTTCAGCTTCTCCCAAATAGCGGCCCAAGGCTTCCATATCTTCTCCATGAAACACATAGTATATTGTCAGTCCAAAAACGATTAGTAAAAAAAGCAGATTTGCAATTGTTTTTTTATTCATCCCATTTTTCTCCAAATACTTTTTCATTTATCATGTCAAATTTCTTTTCTACCCACTGATAATAGGTTGTACGATGTCCTATATAATAACAAAGTTCTGCAAAGAAAACACCTGCTATAACATCTACAATAAAATGCTGCTTCGTAAAAAGTGTTGACGCAAAAACAGCAGCTGCAAAAATACAGGAAAATACCTGATACCATTTCGGCACGTATTTCTTTCCGCGGATGCCGATAAAACACATCCAGCTCACCAGACAGTGAATGGAAGGAAATAGATTGGTCGGCGAATCAATCCAATAGACAAACCGAATCAAAACCTGTGCCAGTCCATCCCCTGTTACCTCTGGACGTAAATTTGTCGTTGGAAGCAGAATAAAGAACAACCCACAAATGATACGTGACAGATAATCGCCTGTCGCAAACTGATACCATCCCTCTTTTCCCTGTCTCGTTATCAAAATATAATTCACTGCCCAGAACAGAAAACAGCCCAAATAGACAAATGCCCATTCCGGTGCAAAAGGAATCGCCTCATCCCACTTTGTCGTCAAATCAAAGTGCCTTGCCTCCTTCATGATAATCTGCAAGCCTGTGTAAATCAGGGAATTAAATACAAAACAAAAAATAACGGATAAAAAACCATACTTCGGTATAATCTTTCCAATCGTTCTCTCATACCATAAACAAAATGACGTTTTTTCTTTCTTCATATTAACTCCTCAAATCCCCGCTTCCTTTCTGCATACAGCATGCTAACAGCCGCTTCTCCCCTCAAACCATGAACAGTATAGCATATATTTTTTCACCAAAACACCTTTTATATATGAATATAAGGTAATTTTAAGATTTTTAAAGCTTTATGCTTTCCGTAAGTTCTACACTTCCTTTTCATCATCCTGCTTATTTTTGGACAGCAGATGGTACACCAGCATATAAATATATATGATAAGCGGTATAATTATTGTTGCCAACAGGCTGATTCTAAAAAAATCTTTGGCTGCCGGCGTGGTAAAAATAGCTGCCACCAGTGTTGCAAGATATAATCCTGCCAAAAGTATCACTCCGGCAAGTGCTAAAATCCTCTTTCCCTTTTTCATCACTTTCCTCCCCTATTTCCCTATTTTCTGAAAATATTCCTGCATTTGCTTTTCATATCCATTTTCGGTTGGACGGTAAAATTTTCTGCCAGCCAATTCATCTGGAAGATACTGCTGCTCGACGTAGTGGTTTGGAAAATCATGGGCATATTTATATCCCGCTCCATGTCCTAACTTACCAGCACTTTTGTAATGGGCATCCTGCAGATGGGCCGGAATGGATGCCATGCGTTCCTTCTGTACCGCCTCCATCGCCTCACTGATTGCTACAACAGCCGAATTACTCTTTGGGGCACATGCAACATAACTTGCCGCCTGTGATAATATAATCTGTGCTTCCGGCATTCCAATGCGTTCTACTGCCTGTGCTGCACTGGCAGCCAGCACAAGTGCCATCGGATCTGCATTGGAAACATCTTCCGCCGCACAAATCATAATCCGTCTTGCTATAAATTTAATATCTTCTCCAGCATAAAGCATTCTCGCCAGATAATAAACAGCCGCATCCGCATCGGAGCCCCACATACTTTTGATAAAGGCAGACGCAGTATCATAATGGTTGTCTCCCGTCTTGTCATAACGGACAGCACGTCGCTGAATACACTCGCTTGCCACCTCATAAGAAATCAATATGGTTCCCTCTTCCTCTCTTGGTGTTGTCAGAACCGCAAGCTCAATCGCATTAAGTGCCATCCTGGCATCCCCGTCAGAAATCTCCGCCAAAAACTCCAAAGCATCCTCTGTGATTTCTGCCTGATAGGAACCAAGCCCCTTCTCCTTATCTTTTATTGCCCGCAAAAGCAGTGTTTTAATATTTTCCAGTGATAATGGATGCAGTTCAAAAATAATGGAGCGGGATAGCAACGCTCCATTTACTTCAAAATAAGGGTTTTCTGTAGTAGCTCCGATAAGGATAATCGTTCCATCCTCCACAAATGGCAGCAGGTAATCCTGCTGTCCCTTATTAAAACGATGGATTTCGTCTACAAATAATATCGTTTTCTTTCCATACATTCCGGCATTGTCCTTTGCCTTCTGTATCACCTCTTCCATATCCTTTTTTCCGGCAGAGGTAGCATTTATCTGAAGAAATTCTGCGCTTGTCGTATTGGCGATCACCTTTGCAAGAGTCGTTTTTCCAGTGCCCGGTGGTCCGTAAAACAGGAGTGAACTTAACTTATCAGCCTGAATTGCCCTGTATAACAATTTATCCTTTCCGATAATATGCTCCTGACCTACCACCTCATCCAGTGAAACCGGGCGAAGCCTTGATGCAAGCGGTGATTCGTTCTCCTTGTTCTGCTCTCTCATGTACTCAAATAAATCCATTCCAATCCCCCATTCTTGCAACCTACAATAGATTACAGGCTCCACCGGCAAACCTATTGTCATATACGGTAGATTACAGGCTTCGCCAGCAAACCTATCGTTATATATTATAACGAGCTTCCTTTATAAAAACCTTCAAAAAAATATTTAAGAATTAACATCAAATACGATAACTTCCTTATCGACCTTTGCAAAATAGACAGCCTGTTCTTCCTGTTCGATTACAGCCTGCCCTGCCGTAGCCTCTGTCACTTCCTTTTTCACCTTTCCACACAGTTTCTCCGGTACTAAAAGTATCATCTGTACTCTATCTGTATATATTGTTTCCAGAACAGAAAGCTCCATACCAGCGGCAATATACTGCAATTTCCCAATTCCATTATAATCCGTGCCAATCGTCATACGATAGCCAACCTCTTTTGTAATAATCACGCTGTTTGCAAGACCTGCCTGTGTTGCCTGTGAATATGCCCTTACCAGACCACCTGTCCCGAGCAGCGTGCCTCCAAAATAGCGGGTGACCACCACCAGTATATTTTTCAGTCCTTTTCCTGTCAAAACCTCTAAAATAGGACGTCCCGCAGTCCCTGACGGTTCTCCGTCATCACTGCACCTTGTGATTTCCCCCTTGCTTCCCAAAACAAACGCATAGCAATTATGTCTGGCATCCCAGTATTTTTTCTTTACCTTCTCTATGAACTGTGCTGCTTCCTCTTCCGTCTCTACCGGAAATACCTGTCCAATGAACCGGGACTTCTTTTCTACTATCTCGCCGCTTCCTCCGGTATATACTGTATCATAGGATGTCATATATTACCTCATTTCTGCAAGGTGAACTTCGTTCACTTTTGCTTTATTGCTGCATAAAAAGAACTAAAGTTCTTGCAACGTTTGTGCAGGCAACGCGCAGCCACAAACTTGCCGAGTGAAAAATTTATTTTTCACTCTTCCCTCCATTCTACTGCTCCTGCCCTGTAACCACTTACAAGTATCCGAAAACTTGTACTTTTGGCATTCATCATGCCCCAAACCCCCGAACCTAATCATCTGTGATTGGCAGCAAAGCCTCTAAGCTCCTTGCCAAAATGCCATCGACATAAGCAATAAAAATTCCGTAATTAGCAATCGGAACCTGCTGTTCTCCTGCCTGAATAATCCTATGCTTCATTTCCTTCTCATGAAGGGTACAGCCACCACAATGAATGACCATTGCATAAGAAGACAAATCCGTTGGAAATTCTGTTCCACTGCAAGTTACTATCTCTAGCTTTTTCCCGGTATACTGCTTTAACCAATTCGGTATTTTTACTGTACCGATATCCTCACACTGCCTGTGGTGCGTACATCCCTCCGCGATCAGAATCCGGTCTCCATCCTTTAATTTGTCTACTGCCCTGACACCTTCTGCCAGCTTCTGCAGGTTTCCTTTGTGTCTTGCAAAAAGAATGGAAAAAGAAGTCAACGGCAGGGAATCTGGTACAATGGCCGCCACTTCTTTAAATGCCTGTGAATCCGTTATTACCATTTTCAACTTTCCAGACAGACCCTCTAATGTCTCCGCAAGCTGCGGCACCTGCGTTACTACTGCAACCGCCTGATTATCCAAAATATCGCGGATTACCTGCTGCTGTGGCATAATCAGCCTTCCTTTCGGAGCCGCCGAATCCACAGGAACAACCAGCACAATAATATCCCCCGCCTCTATCAAATCACCGATAATATGCAGTTTTGAATCCGAATGTGGAAGCTGCGATACCAGTGTATTCTTTAATTCTTCTATGCCTCTTCTTTCTGTACTGCTCACTACAACAACCGGAGCGGCTCCATTCTTCAAGCTCAGACGGCTGCGGATTTTCTCCGCCTCCGCATCAGAGATCCGGTCTGCCTGATTCAGTACAATAATATAAGGAATCTTCTTTTCCTCTATCAGTGAAATAATCTCTGCCTCCTTTTGTAAAAATCCGCTTCCTGCAGTCAGATTTTCCTCTGATAGCGAAGTAATATCCACAACGATTAGCGCAACGTCTGTCTTATTTAAAACCTGCATTGCCTTCTCCATGCGCTTTTGTCCAAGTTCTCCTTCATCATCCAGTCCCGGCGTGTCAATCAGCATACAAGGGCCTAATGGCAAGATTTCCATTGCTTTTGATACCGGATCAGTCGTAGTCCCTTTGATATCTGATACAATTGCAAGCTGCTGCCCTGTCAGTGCATTGATTACACTGGACTTTCCAGCATTACGCATACCATAAAGCGCAATCTGGATACGTTCTCCCTGTGGTGTTGTATGTAAACTCATGCCGTCCTTCCTTTCATGCTAACGAATCTGTCCGCTTCCGTTAATCAGATATTTCTGCGTCGTCAGCTCCCGAAGCCCCATCGGGCCACGTACATGAAGCTTCTGCGTAGAAATACCAATCTCTGCCCCAAGCCCAAACTCACCGCCATCTGTAAAACGCGTAGAGCAGTTCACATAAACACAGGCAGAATCAATCTCTTTCTGAAACCTCTCTGCATTGTTATAATCCTGTGTTACAATGCATTCCGAATGTCCGGTTGAATACCTGCTGATATGGGCAATCGCCTCATCTATGGAATCCACAATCCTAACAGACAATACATAATCCAAAAACTCGGAGGCATAATCTTCTTCGGATGCAGACAGGGTATCTCCACCAAGAATTTCCTTACATCTCTCGCAGCCGCGTATTTCCACCGGATGGGAAAATCGCCTTACCAGTTCCGGCAAAAACTTTTCTGCCACACTCTTATGCACCAAACAGGTTTCCAGTGCATTGCAGACACTTGGACGCTGTGTCTTTCCATTATCGGTAATCGCCGCCGCCATTTCCAAATCAGCAGTTTCGTCAATATAAATATGGCAGTTTCCGGTTCCGGTTTCAATCACCGGAACCGTAGCATTTTTTACAACTGCCTGAATCAGCCCTGCACCTCCGCGCGGAATCAGTACATCAATATAATCATTCGCACGCATCATTTCCGTAGCTGTCTCTCTGGAAGTATCTTCTACCAACTGCACTGTCTCTCCTGCAAATCCACAGGAAACGAATGCCCTCTGCATCAGCTTTACAAGAACCAAATTGGAATGAAATGCTTCCTTTCCACCCCGAAGAATCGCTGCATTTCCACTTTTAATACAAAGCGCCGCCGCATCTACCGTTACATTCGGGCGTGATTCATAAATAATGCCAACAACCCCCAAAGGCACACGTACCTTTGTAATGCGCATACCATTTGGACGAACCGATCCCTGTAACATTTCACCAACCGGATCTTCCAAATTAATTAACTGTACACAGGCATCTGCAATCCCTTCGATGCGTTCCTGCGTCAGCCGCAGTCTGTCTACCATAGTTTCTGTAATGCCGTTCTCCCTTGCCTTTGCAATATCCTTTTCATTCTCTGCAAGAATCTCCCCGACATTTTCCAAAAGAATATCTGCTATCGTTTGAAGCAATTTGTTTTTTTCACCGGTAGATGCTGTAGCAATTTTTTTCTTTGCATCTATTGCCTTTTTACCTAATTCATCAATATAACCCATACTATTCCTCTTTTCTAAACCAATTTCCAACATACCGGCCTTGCCGGCACAAACAACTCATCCGAAGAATGCCGGTTTTGCATTCTTCAGATGTGAAAAGAAACTCTTCAACAAAGCGCCCATAGCACTCTGTCGATTTCAGAGTTTCTTTTCACATTATTTACCTGACTGCCACCGAAGACGCAATTGCCAAAGAACCGGAACCAATGTGGCAGGAAATACTCAAAGAGAGCGGGTCAGTCACCACATCCTCCACACCAAATCTTTTTCTGACTTCCTCTGCCAAATCCTTTGCCGCTTCCTCATTATTGGTATGAGCTACCAATAAATGGATATTCTGGATATTTTCCATGCCTCCAAAGCGTTCTTTGATGTCATTTTCCATTGCAGAAAGCATCTTGCTCACGCCCTGCTTTTTTGTACGTGCAATTGAAAATGCGTCTAATTTTTCTCCCTGAATCTGCAATACCGGTTTTAAACGCAGTGCAGAACCAAGCGCTGCCGCAGCCGGAGTAATCCTGCCGCCTTTCTTCAAATATTTTAATGTATCCAACATAATATAAATACTGGATTCAAATTTCACCTCTTCCAGATATTCCCTGATTTCAGAAACATTTTTTCCCTGCTCTGCAAGATACAGCGCATCCATTACAGACTGCTTTTGCGTTACGGAAACACGCTGGTTATCTACAACCTGAACCCTTCCATCAAACTCCTCTGCTAACATCTTTGCAGTCTGACAGGAACCAGATAAACCGCTTGACATCGGAATATGGACAATGCCGTCAGACTCCTGCAAAAGCTCTTCCCATGCATCTAACACTGCTTCTGGCGATGGCTGGGAAGTAGATATATCAATATCCTGCTCCAGCCTTTTATAAAATTCTTCCTGTGTTAAGCTGATATTTTCAAAATACGTCTGGCCATTAATTAAAAACGGCATTGGCAGTACTTTTATTCCTAATGCTTTCGCTTCTTCCTGTGTAATGCCACTGTTACTGTCTGTCATTATACTAATTTTGCTCATACGCACCTCTTATCATTTTCATTATTTTGAAAAGTAACTCTGTATTTCTTCTGTCTGCTGCCTCACCCTATATATAACTTATTGGAAATTGCATTGCAATTTTCGATAAAAGACACAGTCTTTTGTGCCGTCAATCGATTTTAGAAGCTGTTTTTGCTTCTTATAATCTATTTTATCCCGTTTCGCAGACTCTAATTATACTATTATATATGAATTTATATGGAAATACAACAGCCGAATATCGGTATTAATCCTTCCTAAGCCACTGGTTTTCCATAATTTTAAAGATTTTACTTGCGTCATGGGCCATCGCGTAGTATGATAATTTGAGTTACTATTCACAGCGATTTTAGAAAATAAATAGCCTCGCCGTGCTTGCACGTAAGAGGATGGAAGGGACTATTTGTATGCACCGGTTTTTACGAGCAATAGGTTTCAGCAATATTAAATCGCGGCAGGAATTAGAGCCAATCCTTGGTAAAATCATGAGCCAGCCGGATAAAAAGAAAAAATTTCAAATAACGCCAAATACAAACTATACGGAATTTGCCATGGAATTCGGCAGCCAGATAGGCATTGCTCTCCGTGGAGAATATGACGAAAAAGGATTTTTTTACATGGAGCACTATTTCCCATATTGCGAAAGCCGTCTGATTACCTCATCAGAAGATATCACCGTTAACAAACGTGTTGATACGAATGCATTCACCGGAATGTGTGATGATTTACGTCTGGGCATTTCCATGATTTTTTATCTTCAGAATGCTGTTGAGTATTTGGAGCTGCAATGTGAAGACAACACACCGCATAAGGCAAAGCTGACCTTATCCGGCCTTGCACTAAAAGGCATTATTCTGCTTGGTGTATATCATGACGTCCGTATGGAAAAAAAGCATAACCGACGGTATCAGCGCCGTAACCGCCTGATTGCAAAAGCAAAAAATGGAGACCAGAATGCGATTGATGATTTAACGCTGGAAGATTTTGATATCTCTGCCAAAATCCGCAGCCGGATTCAGACAGAAGATTTATACTCCGTTGTGGAAACAAGCATTATCCCATATGGCTCGGAATCAGACCATTATTCTATTCTTGGCACAATTGTAAACTGGTCTGTCGTCAATAATACACTGACCGGAGAAGAAATCTACCAGATGCTTTTAAACTGTAATGAAATACTGATTACCGTCTGCATCAATAAACTTGACATTTTAGGAGAACCTATGATTGGCCGTCGCTTCAAAGGAATTATCTGGATGCAGGGACATGCCGACTTTCAAAAAATAAGGTGAATGCCGACGCATTCACCTTATTTTGGTTAGACAATAGATTGCAGGCTTCGCCAGCAAACTTATTGTTATAAGTTAACAAAGGACGCTGGTTTTTCGTCTTTCACACCTTATTCTTTACCGTGAAGATTACAAATCTCATTACTGATATTTTGCATCACAGTATATTTACTGTCTTTCGTTTCTGCCGTCTCTGTTTTTTTCAATAAAATACGATAATAAATATCCTGCTCCGGGCACTCGTCAGACGCCAACATACTGCTTTCCCCACAAAAGGCATACTTCACATGACAGGTACAGTTTTCTTCCGGCTCTGTTCCGATATCAAAAAACTCCTTGCGCACTGCCGTACCTCCTTCTGCTTTGTTACAAATCCCCTTAACTGCCAGATTTCCACACTTATTGCAGATTTGCCTTGATACAATCGTTTTCGTCTGGCCAAACACCCCCTTTGTCTTTTTCGTTTCCTCATGAACCTGTTCCATAATCTCTTTCCAGATTACCATATGATAGTTTGAATCCTCCTGGCTGAGATTTTCATCCATCCCCGACCAGATACCCGCAGTATAATACGGCGTATATCCCTCAAACCAAAAATCTGTATTCCCGCTGGTTTTCCCGCTATAACCCGCTGCCGATGTCTTAATTCTGTCAAATTTTGCTTCCTTCGCATCCCCGTCGGAAATTACCTCCTGCATCGTATCGGTTAAGAGCCATGCTGTTTCTTCCTTTATGATTCTGCTGGATTCCATTTTATTTTCCAAAAGAATATTTCCAGATCTGTCTACTACCTTTGTATAAAAACGCGGCTGCCTGTAAACACCTCCGCCTGCTAACGCTGCATATGCTGCCGTAAGCTCCAGATTTGTCACACCTTCACTTAATTGCCCCAAAGCAAGAGAAAGCTGTAAATCACTATGCACCTGACCATCTTCGCTTTCCTTTTGCCTGACCAGTGTGGTAAAGGAAAACTTCTTTAAAAAATCATATCCTGTCTGAACCGAAACCTTCTGCAAGGTCTTTAAAGCAGGAACCACTTTTCCGTCTTTCATCGCCTCCCGTACCGTCATCAAACCGCTGTACTGCTCATCCTGCTGTAATTTGGCCTCTTCTGGAAAATAATACGGCGCATCATCTATCACATCCCCCAATGTAATACCTGCCGTATCCAAAGCCGGCACATAAGTGGATAATGTGGTAAGTGCCAAGCCCGGCTGGTGCTTAGACTCCGTTGCGCGGTTAATCCCCCTGTTCATACGCTTCGCGCCCCGTCCTCCCACAACTGCAACAATTTTTCCCGTTTGCTGTTCCATTAATACAAATGAGGTCTGTGGCTGTTTTACCAGACGAATGTTCTCTGACAAAACCGTTCCTCCCGTTTTTAACATCGCCGTTCGAAATTTTTTAACATACACTTTCGCATCTTTGGGATAACGAAAATACAGAGGAATATTTTCACCAGTCTCGTCCAGAAAATAATTTTTGATATTAATCTCGCTGTACTCCTGTTTCCTTCCATCCTTTTCTACCACAAGCTGGTATGACAGATACGAATGAACCGTATTGGGATAATATTTGTCATCATTGATTACTTTATCACAGATTCTTTGCAACTCCGGTTCCTGACAGGTATAAATCTGCAGTCCCTCATGATATAGCGCATTATGAGCTTCCGTTTCAGAATAGCCTAATTGCTCCTTTAAATCATTTGTCACCTGCTCCACAACCGCATCCGCGTAATAGGAATCCGTCTTTTCCTTACCGTTGGATTTATAGTTATTTACATTCTGAATCCGAAGATAAACATCATCCCCCAGTGCTTCCTCATACTCCTCTTCCAAAATAAATCCCTGTTCTAACATGCTTTTCAGCACATTCTTCCTCCGCCATTCATTCTCCTCCTGCGCCTGGACCGGATTAAATTTGGTAGGGTCGGAAACGATAGCTGCCAGAACAGCCGCTTCCGAAATATTTACTTCTGAAATATCTTTGTCAAAATACCGCTTGGAAGCAGCCTGTACTCCTGTCATATTCATTCCCAGACTCACTGTATTCAGATAATATTCCAGAATACGGGATTTATCCAGATTATCTTCCAGTTCGATTGCCAGATACTGTTCCATAACCGCTTTGCTGAATTTTTCCAAAAGCCCATTGCCATTGGTATCCCCTAACATCTGGTTTTGGACAAGCTGCTGCGTAATCGTCCTTGCTTCTGTAAGCTTTTTCTTTTCATCCGTGACACTGTAGTAAACACTAAAAAGCAGCCCCTGCATATCTATGCCATGATGTTCAAAAAAATGCCTGTCTTCTGCCGCCACAAATGCACGCTGTACACATAATGGAATCTGCTCCGCTTTTACATATTCCCTGATTCTGTTTCCGTCATCTAATTTCTGAATGACATTTCCTTCGCTATCATACATACTGGTTGTATAACCCGGAGCAAGAACATTGAAATCCTTTACTTTTGGCGCCTTGTCCACCAATCCTCTGACTGCACCTGCCATTCCAAATATAAGCATTAAAAGAATGGTGAGTGTAAAAACAACACCAGCATACATGAGCCACTCTCCGGTTCGGTATTTCATTTTATAAGATGCCAAAGCAAGTCTGTTCTGCTTCCGTTTAATTTCTGTATGACTATAGTTCATTCTTATGATTTCCCCATTCTATAGCAACGAACGCCTGAAGCAAAATAACTTCAGGCGTATCTTATTGTTTCTATTGTTCTACTGCTTTTTACTTATCACGGTAAATAATATCACTTCTCTTTGGTCCATTTGATACCATCGTTATCGGTACTCCAATTTCCTTCTCAATAAATTCGATATATTTTCTGCAATTCTCTGGAAGCTGATCATATTCCCTGATTCCCTGAATATCACATTCCCAGCCTGGCAGAACCGTATAAACCGGTTTCGCTTTTGAAAGCTTTGCCGTTACCGGAAAATCTTTTTCTACCTTCCCGTCAATCTCATAACCGATACAAACCGGAATTTCTCTCAGATATCCCAAACAGTCAAGTACTGTTAAAACAACATCTGTAGCACCCTGAATCTGGCATCCATAACGGCTTGCTACTGCATCAAACCACCCCATACGACGTGGACGTCCTGTTGTAGCACCATATTCTCCACCGTCACCGCCATGCTTACGAAGTGCTTCTGCTTCTGTCTCATCTAAAATCTCACTGACAAATTCCCCTGCGCCAACCGCACTGGAATAAGCCTTTACGACAGTTACAATCCTCTTAATCTCATATGGAGGAATTCCGGCGCCTATCGCTCCATATGCCGCCAAAGTAGAGGAAGAGGTAACCATTGGATAAATTCCGTGGTCAGGGTCTTTTAAGGAGCCAAGCTGACCTTCTAACAGAATATTCTTTCCTTCTGTAATCGCCTTTCGCAGATATGCTGAGACATCGCATACTAATGGAGCAACCATATCACGATATTCATGAAGTGTTTCTAAAAGCTCCTTCTCATCTAACTCCGGCTTCTGATACAGATATTTTAAAATCACATTTTTCTGCTCACAGACACGTGCGATTTTTTCCTTTAATACCTCATCATCAAATAATTCAGAAACCTGAATTCCAATCTTGGCATATTTATCAGAATAGAATGGAGCAATACCGGATTTCGTAGAGCCAAAGGATTTCTTCCCCAGACGTTCTTCTTCATACTGGTCGAATGCAATATGGTATGGCATCAGAATCTGTGCTCTGTCAGAAACCAGCACATTAGGCTTTGGAACGCCTCTTTCTACCAGTCCATTAATCTCCTTCAACAAATATGGTATATTCAAGGCAACACCATTTCCAATAATGCTTGTTGTGTGATTGTAGAAGACTCCGGATGGAAGCAGATGCAAAGCAAACTTTCCATAATCATTAATGATTGTATGGCCTGCATTGCTCCCTCCCTGGAAACGTACAACAATGTCAGATTCTTCTCCCAACATATCTGTAATCTTTCCTTTTCCTTCGTCTCCCCAGTTAGCGCCAACTATAGCTGTTACCATAAATTCCTCCATTCCGCCGTTTACAACGACTTTCATTCATAGTCATAGGTTTGCTGGCAAAGTCTGCCAATACAAGTATAACCTAATCTAGTATTCTGTCAATGGTAATTGAATGTTCTTTTGATAAATCATGATAAACGTCTCCAACCTTAACTACCGGCCTTGACAACTCTTTTTCATTAATCATCACAACTTTTCCAATCTCGCCTGTAGAAAGGCAGACTTCTGTATTCACATAAGCCTGAACGGCTGTTGTCAGGAATGGAAGCAGATATTCTACTTCATATTTTACCAGTCCTTCCCTTTCAAACATATGAATTACTTCAAACGGACAGATTGCTTTGCGGTAAACACGGTCAGAAGTCATGGCATCAAATGTATCCGCAATCGCCACAATCTTGGCAAAAGGACTAATCTGATCCTGATGATATCCTCCTGGATATCCGCTGCCATCACAACGTTCATGATGACGCATTGCAGCCTCTGCAATGCGTGGATCTAAATTCATCCCTTTTAAAATATTGTTGCTGTGAAGCACATGTGTTTTAATTACATTAAATTCAGGTATTGTCAAACGGTCATTCTTCTGCAGCACATCATCCGATATCATCATCTTACCTACATCGGCAAGCAGACCAGATAAGGTCAGTACTTCTAAATCTTCCTCGGAAATATTCGGAAATACCAGCTTTCCAATCATATTACTAAGCAAGGCTACATTCAGCCCGTGCACATATGTCACATCATCATACCCCTTCATACATTGCAGCATATCCAATATGTGAAGGCTGTTACGGCTCTTTGCCACGACATTTTCCACTTCAGAAAGAATTTCTTTGCTGTCGATTTCATCGTTCTGCATAACGACCCGGTTAAAAGTATCCTTCATATGGTCTACCGCATTCAGGAAAGTCTCACTGAACTCTTTAAATTCCGGTGTCTTTCTGACAGCATCGTAATAGTTTTCTTCCTCTATATCTTCATTCAAAGGATACGACGGCTCTGTTGGTGCAAATGCTTTTTCCAAATCCTTTGCAGGCAATTCCGCCGAAGCTTCCGTCTTCCCCTCCCATAAAATAGGGGTCTTTCCATCTTCCTCATCCACTTTAATTCGGATTGCAAAAATAGAATGCTCCTTTAATGCAGCAATCACGTCTTCTGTCAGAACTGTCCCTTCCGGAAACAGTAACTGATCCTCGCTTGTGTACACATCATCCGCCGCAATCATATTGATAACCAGACGTGCCGTCAACATTCTCTTCCCTGCCATAAATACCTCCTCCTACTAGCAGCAGCCTGACATTTTACCCTCTCCCTGCCCGGCTCCTATTAGGTTTAAACATTAATCTCTACTTTTACTCCAAGTATTTCTTTATTTTCTTCTAAAACTGGATTTACAACTTCTTTAACAAATTCTTTTACCTGAGAAGCAGCACGTCCTACATACTTTGAAGGTTCCATAGATTCCTTCAGCTCCTCCAGCCCCATAGGGAATTCATCATCTGCTGCAATCAGTTCTAAGAGGTTATTTTCCTTCCCATACTCCTTGACGTTCTTTCCCGCTTCCATGGAAAGAGTCCGAATCTTTTCATGCAGCTCCTGTCTGTTTCCGCCAGCTTTCACTGCATCCATCATAATATTTTCTGTTGCCATGAAAGGCAGTTCTGACAGCAGCCTTTTCTCAATCACTTTGTCATATACTACAAGTCCGTCTACAACATTTAAAAGCAAGTCTAAAATACCATCTGTTGCAAGAAATCCTTCCGGTATACTGATTCTCTTATTGGCAGAATCGTCCAAAGTCCGTTCAAACCACTGGCAGGCAGAGGTAAACATCGTATTGGTAACATCTGCCATCACATAACGCGACAGAGATGCAATACGCTCGCTGCGCATTGGATTTCTCTTATATGCCATAGCGGAAGAACCAATCTGATTCTTTTCAAATGGCTCTTCAATTTCCTTCAGATGCTGAAGCAGCCTGATATCATTAGAAAATTTGTGGGCACTTGCTGCAATTCCTGCCAACACATTTGCCACACGGGTATCCAGCTTACGCGAATAGGTCTGTCCTGACACCGGAAAACATGCCGAAAATCCCATTTTCCTTGCAATCAGCCTGTCTAACTCTTTTACCTTTTCTTCGTCTCCGTCAAAAAGCTCCATAAAGCTTGCCTGTGTACCGGTTGTACCCTTAGATCCCAAAAGCTTCATGTTTGAAAGGACATACTCCGTATCCTCTAAATCCATTAAGAACTCCTGCAGCCATAAGGTAGCACGCTTGCCTACCGTAGTCGGCTGTGCAGGCTGGAAATGGGTAAATGCAAGCGTTGGAAGTTCCCTATACTGCATTGCAAATTTTGCAAGCTCATCAATTACATTAATCAATTTCCTGCGTACCAGCTGTAATGCCTCTGTCATAACAATAACATCGGTGTTATCTCCCACATAGCAAGAAGTAGCGCCAAGGTGAATAATTCCCGCTGCCTTTGGACACTGTTTCCCATATGCATATACATGGGACATAACATCATGCCTTACTAACTTTTCCCTTTCCTTTGCAACCTCATAATTTATATCTTCTGCATGGGCTTTCAGCTCCTCAATCTGCTCCTTCGTAACTGCAGGCTCTCCGCTTTCATTTTTCAGCCCCAGTTCATTCTCCGCTTCTGCCAGGGCAATCCAAAGACGTCTCCAGGTCCGAAACTTCTTGTCCGGTGAAAAAATGTACTGCATCTCCCTGCTGGCATAACGCTCTGAAAGAGGACTTGTATACTTATCATTACTCATATTAAAATCAAACCTTTCTATTCTGTTTTTAATGTTGTTACTATTCACAGCCGTTCTAAACATCATGCAGAAAACCATCTGTGAATAGTAACATTTTAGTTCTCATATTCCCCACGTATATCTTCTTTAGGCGGCGCCACCGGATAATTCTTTGTAAAACAGGCATCACAGTATCCCTCATCTCCGTCCAAAAGCTCCCCCAGACGTTCCAGCGGAAGATATCCCAGTGAATCTGCTCCTAACATCTTACAAATCTCTTCTTCCGAATGGTTATAAGCAATCAACTGGTCGCTGGAAGGAACATCCGTCCCAAAATAGCATGGATAACGGAATGGCGGTGAACTAATCCGCACATGAACCTGTAAAGCCCCTGCATCCCGCAGCATCTTAACAATTCGTGCACTTGTTGTTCCACGCACAATCGAATCATCTACCATAACAACACGTTTCCCACGAACCGCCTCACGCAGCGCATTCAGCTTTACCATTACACTGGATTCCCTCGCCGACTGCTTTGGCTTAATAAAGGTCCGTCCCACATAACTGTTCTTTACAAAGGCGGTCCCATATGGAATCCCCGACTCCAGCGAAAATCCCATCGCTGCCGCATTGCCGGATTCTGGAACTCCCACTACAATATCTGCTTCCACAGGATACGTCTGTGCCAGAATACGTCCCGCTGTAATGCGGGAACTATGTACGCTGATTCCATCAAAATAGCTGTCTGGCCTTGCAAAATAGATATATTCAAAAATACACCTTGCAGGCTTGTCTGCCCTCATACTGATATCGGACTGAATTCCTTCTGTAGTAATGGTAACAATTTCACCCGGCTCCACATCCCTGACAAAAGTTGCTCCAATCGTATCAAGCGCACAGGTCTCGGAAGCAAAAATATATGCATTATCCCGCTTCCCAATACAAAGCGGGCGAAATCCATGCGGGTCACGCGCACCAATCAGTTTCCTTGGACTCGCCACCACCAGGGAATATGCACCTTTAATCTTCTGCATTGCATTCTTAACGGCATCCTCTACTGTTCCTACTGCGATACGCTCCACAGCAATTAAGTAGGCAATGACTTCCGAATCAATGGTTGTCTGAAAAATCGCACCTTTCATTTCCAAGCGGTTGCGAAGCTCAACCGCATTGACCAGATTACCATTATGCGCCAGCAGTAACGTCCCTTTAATATAATTAAGCACCAATGGCTGCGTATTTTCAGCAATGCTGGCACCCGCTGTGGAATAACGGACATGCCCGACACCAATATCACCCTCAAGCTTATCAAGCGCTTCCGGGTGAAAGACCTCGTTGACCAGTCCCATCCCCTTATATGTTTTTGAATTACGTGGCGGCCCGTCTGTTCTGCTTACAGCAATACCACAGCTTTCCTGCCCGCGGTGCTGTAGAGAAAACAACCCGTAATAGATGGAAGATGATACATTATTTCCATCTAAATCATACATTCCAAATACGCCACATTCTTCTCCCAGGCTGCATTCTTCTCCCCCTGCCAGAGCGCATTCCTTCTGACATTCCAGACAGCCTGCCCTGCTCATACAGTGTTCTTTTTCATTCATAGCCAGTCTCCTTATCTTTCAGCCAAACCATCTTATATTATAGCAATCTGCCTGAAAATTCGCAAGTATCTGCCTCAACTTTCAAAACAAGATTTACTCTAAATCGTAACCGTCAGCGATATTTATCTGCTGCCCTTCTTTTTACTTTGTTTTGCCTTTTTCTGCTCTTTTGATATCGGTGTTGGCTCAGGAGTCGGTGATGCAGAAGGGGCCGGAGTTGACAGAATCTGCTCTTTTGGCAGAATCCCTCTTTGTATCTTAACGGCAAGAATCCGAAGTACAGAAGAATCCAGCCTGTCCTCCTCAATCGTTCCATCTTCCACTTTCGAAAGAATTTCCTGATATGCCTCTTCAAAATTCTGTGGCATAAGAATAATATCTGCTCCCCCCATGAAGGCATTATACGCAGCTTCCGCAGAAGTGTAATCTGTAGTGATACTGGCCATATCAAAAGCATCCGTAATGATAACCTTTTCAAAGCCAAGCTCTTCTCTTAAAATAGTCTGCATAATCAGTTCTGACATACTTGCCGGTTCTGCACTTTCTGTTACTTTACTGACAGAAATATGGGATACCATAGCAAAATCAGCGCCTGCTGCAATTCCCGCCTGAAAAGGAACAAAATCATTTTTTCGGAGCATGGTAATACTGCTGTCGATATCCACACTTTCCTGATGGGTATCTCCGTCAGAAGAACCCTGTCCCGGAAAATGCTTCACTGTCCCGCAAACACCTACCTTATCCATACCCTGTATGAAAGCACTCACATATTCTGATACCTTGTCTGGGTTGCTTCCAAAAGAACGGTCACCAATTTCTTCATTTAACTCACTTGTTTTTACATCTGCAACCGGAGCAAAATTAACATTAAATCCTAACTCCCGTATTTCCGTTCCGATTGTCTTTCCCATATTATACGTATATTCATCATCCTTTGTCTTTCCAATCTCCTCTGCCGTAGGAAAACTGGTCGTTTTCATCTTCGGATTGGAAGCAATCCTTGCCACCCTTCCCCCTTCTTCATCTACCGCGATAAAAAGCGGCGTCCTGTCTGCATGAAGCAGCCCTGATGTCAGATTTATGGTTTGTTTTCTTTTCGCAATATTTCTGGAAAATAGAATCACTCCGCCAACATGATATTTCGCAATATTGCTCTTCATTGTCTCTGTCGCTTTCCGAAACTCATAAAAATCGCCTTTACGGTTATCTATCTGCTCCAAATTCACCATGAAAATCTGTCCGACCTTTTCCTCATGCGTCATATTCTTCAGGTAATCACCCGCTAACTCTAATGACTCTTTCCAGTCTAACTTCACAATTTTCTCTTCCTTTTTTTGTGAAGATTCTGGAGAAGACGTCTCATATTTCTTTAACTCTGCCTTTTCTGAAAAGATTCCTATACAGCCACTGCAGTTTACCATAACTGCAAAGACCAGAAAAACAGCCATAATTTTTTTGCTCCAGCGTATTTTGTCCATATTTTACCTCATTTCTGCACTGCTTTCTGCGTATCCCCGATATTTGTGCAAAACAACGTACAGACACAAATATCGACTTATAACTATTTTGACGAAACAAAACTATTCTGTCAAGTTTTTTAAAAAAATCGTAAACTGTCCAAGCCCCCCTGCATATGATATCACTGTAAATAATTAAAACCTGCCGAACAACTCGGCGGAACGGAGGAATTTATGAGTGATTTAGCAGCAACAAATTGTGGTGGCGGATGTTCAGGAAGCGAAGGCGGATGCAGTTGGATTATTATCCTTCTCTTACTCTCCTGCTGCTGTGGTGGCGAAGGCCATGGTTTCGGTTCTTTCTGCGGCTCATCATGCGGTGACTCAGGATGTGGTTCCATTATCTGGATTTTACTTATCCTTTGCTGCTGTGGTGGTGGCGGCATTTTCTAAAAATCCAGCCTACGCATCACCCATGCCGGTATAGCCTGAATCCTTTCCATCGCATTACAGGCTGACGGCATACCATTTGATAGTGCCCGCCCTTTTGGCGGGTGCTTTTTTAAATTATAGGAAACTGGTCGAAATGTAGCAGTATGCCACAACAAAACAAAGGGGACAACCCCTGACAGGATTATCCTCCTCTGCTATCACGATTTAATCAGCAGCTAAGATTTTTTCTTCTTCCGACAGCGGAGGCACTCCTCGTCAATCTCGTAGATTGTATCTTCATCAATTACCAGACTGCCAAACTTCCCGATTACTTTCCGCTCCTCTTTTTCAGAAGTCTCTATTTCCTGCTGCATAATATCTTTCCCATATCGATAATATCTCATTCATACTCCTTTCGTCCCTTACATATTAGTCCTTCTGTAGTGTTTTCACCCTCACTTTAACTATATGCAAAGAAAACGAAATGGAAACTTATCTTCCAAAGAATCGCCGGATGTCCTCCATATTTGATGTCATGGAAGAAAAAAGCATATCTAACACCGTAATGGCTACCATTCCTTCTACCACTACAACTGCCCTTGGTACAATAACCGGGTCATGACGCCCACGAATCCCAATTTCTATATTTTCTCCCTGACAGTTCACAGTCTGCTGGTCCCTGGCAATTGATGGTGTCGGTTTAACTGCAGCCCTCACAATAATATCACTGCCGTCGCTGATTCCGCCTAAAATACCGCCTGCATGATTCGTTTTCTTTCGAACTTCCCCAGCGTCATCCACTGCAAATGCATCATTGTTAGTGGATCCAAATGCCTCTGCCACAGCGAAGCCATCCCCAATTTCCACACCTTTTACTGCACCAATCGACATAACAGCCTTTGCCAGATTAGCATCCAGTTTTTCAAATACCGGTTCCCCTATTCCTGCAGGCATCCCTCTGATGATACACTCAATTACCCCTCCGGCTGAATCCTGTTCCTTCATCTTCTGTTCCAGCAAGGCTTCTGCACGTTCGGACGCCTCTAAATCCGGCATAAACAACGGACTTTTCATAATATTTTCAAAGAACAGCTTTTCCTGCTCTGCAACCACTCCGCCAATCGCCTTTGTATAAGCAGCCACCTCAACACCAAGGCTCTTTAAAACCTCACAGGCAACCGCCCCTGCTGCCACACGCCCTATCGTTTCCCTGCCGGAAGAACGTCCGCCGCCACGGTAATCCCTGAAACCGTATTTTTTATCAAAGGTATAATCTGCGTGTCCGGGACGGTAATACTTTGCGATTTCTGAATAATCCTTTGAGCGCTGGGAAGTATTATAGACAACCATTGAAATTGGCGTACCTGTTGTCTTTCCCTCGAAGATACCGGACAGGATTTCCACCTCATCCGCTTCCTTCCTTGGGGTTGCATAACGGGTCTGTCCCGGCTTGCGTCGGTCAAGGTACTTTTGAATCACCGCTTCACTCATTGGAACACCCGCCGGACAGCCATCTACAACGACACCAATTCCTTTCCCATGCGATTCTCCCCACGTTGTAATTTGAAAATTCTTCCCGAAATTTGAACCAGCCATATCCCACCTCATTTCTATCTATTTGCGCAAACACTCTATGGGAAGAATGCTGTTTTTGCATTCTTCCAGTGTAAAAAGAAACTCTTCGGCAAAGTGCCCATAGCGCTTTGTCGAGTTTAGAGTTTCTTTTTACACTTATCTTGGCATTTCTGTCAGTCCAAGCTTCTTCTTTACCTTACGGAGCGTTTTATTTGCAAAATACGCTGCCTTTTCATCATTTTCCTTTATAATTCCATCAATATAGTCCTTTTCCTTCTGCAAACGCTCATATTCATCCTGCATTGGCTTTAAAACAGAAATAACCGCTTCTGCCACTGCCAGTTTAAAATCACCATATCCTACACCACTAAAGTCCTTCTCTGCTTCTTCTATACTCTTTCCGGTACAGGTGCCATAGATTTCCAAAAGATTGCTGACCCCCGGCTTATCCTCTCCATAGCGGATTTCATTGCCGGAGTCCGTAACTGCACGCTTGCATTTGCGGATAATGGTATCGGTATCATCCATCAGATAAATACTTCCATTTACATTTTCATCCGTCTTAGACATCTTTTTTGCCGGGTCCTGAAGGCTCATAATTTTGGCCCCGGCTTTTCCAAAATAAGGCTCTGGAATCGTAAAAACATCCCCGTAAATCCCATTAAAACGCTCTGCAATATCCCTTGTAATCTCCAAATGCTGCTTCTGGTCCTTGCCGACTGGCACAAAATCCGCCTGATATAGCAAAATATCCGCTGCCATCAGGACCGGATACGTAAATAGTCCTGCATTAATATTATCTGTATGTTTGGCAGCCTTTTCCTTAAACTGCGTCATGCGGTTTAATTCCCCCATATAAGTAAAGCAGCCTAACAGCCAGCTAAGCTCCGCATGGGCTGATACATGAGACTGGAAATAAATGCAGTTTTTCTTAGGGTCAAGCCCTGCTGCAATATATAAGATTAACAGATTTCTCGCCCGCTTGCGAAATTCTGCCGGCACCTGGCGTACAGTCAGGGAATGCAAATCCATAACCCCCCAGAAGCACTCATATTCCTCATTCAGGGATATCCAGTTTTTTAATGCCCCCATATAATTTCCCAACGTCAGGTTTCCTGTTGCCTGCATACCACTGTACAGGACTTTTTTATCATTTATCATAAGCCCTCCTTCTGCCCGACGGCATTGTATTATTACTTCGGCGATGCGGACGTAACGCATCATTGATATTAGAGTTTCTTACACTTTAAATAAGTTACACTAAAAGCCCTTTTCTGTCAAATTTCATTCAGGATGTGCCGGAAAATTCATTCTTACATTTCGTCAGGAATATTTCAAAAGCCTGCTGCATAAGTTTAAATTGAGTTTTCTATAAGTAAAAAGCAGGTTTGTGCCTGCACTGCGGCACAGATACTGCAATATCTCAGATGCAGTGCAGAAACGAGGAAAATTATGGAATATAAAAATGAACACCAGCGTCAGATGGCGATTTTAGAAGCAGCGATGCCTTATATGGCACCAAACGGGCGTTATGCCGCAAAACTGCTTTTACAGGCAGACTCCTTTGTCAATCTGGCACGCCACGGAGAGGAAAATGATTTAGAAGCAGCAGAAGCAGGCGCAGCGGCTATGCCCTTCCAGCCAAACCCACAGGAAATGCTGCAAAATATCCAGCGCTTCCTAACCCCACGCGAAGCGGACACAGTTCAGACACTTTTAAACTTTATCAATGCCCGTAAACTCTTCCAGAACTATACCAGATTCGTGCATGAGCAAAACGAAGGCGACGAAGACAGCTCTCCTGATTTAGCTTCTGCCTCCTTCTCAAACCTCCAAAATCCCCTTCAGGTATTATTCCAGCTTATCAACGGGCTTGGCTCACTGGGACGTGGGTTAAGAGCAGGGGAATCTTCTGAAGGATTTTCTGTTTTCCCAGTTAAACCCGGAGCAAAAAGCAACCTTTGAACAGTTGCAGAATATCATGTATAATGAATGAAAGGACATTTAAAAAATGAATAATTACAGGCAAAACCCTGCTTTTTTGCAGATGAATCCTGAGAAACAACAGATGATAGAGGAGCTGATCCATTCTCTTTCTGGCAAACAGCTGACGGAAGCGCTTCCTGTCATCACCGGTTGGAAAAGCAGGATGGAAGCAAAAGGACTTTCCTTTACTCCACAGGAAAATGAACTTCTAACGGAGCTATTTGCTGCACAAATGACACCTGCACAAAGAAAGCAGTTTATGATGTTACAGCAATTTATGCAGAAAAAATAAACACAGGCAACTTGCTAAGAAATGAGGATTACCATGACAACAAAGAAAGAAAATACGGTACAAAGTAATATATCTTATGAAACGATTGCAAACCACTTTACGGAGGAAGCCCGTTCTTTAATTTCAGATACTGCAATTGAAGAATGCTTATCCAGCGAAAAAAGACGTTTTGAAAATGCAGTTTTTCTACAGATACCATCCAAAAAAATAGTTGGCAGCAACACATTACGCCACTGCAAAGATTTACTCCGAAAAGAACAGCCGCTTCCTTTTCTATACTCCTTTCTGTGTTTTCTTTCAGAAGCTTCTATTTTGATGCTCCTATACGGAGCCGCTGTGGGAATATGGAAGAGTTGTGCAAAGGAAAGCGGTTTTTTTGCTTCCTTTCCATTTTTGTATCCGCTGATTATCGTTCTGGGAATAACAGGCATGCGTTTTATCTGCCATATGCACCTGAACACTATACTTGCCATTCCGTTCACTTCCACCCCGCCCACAGAAGCAGAAATCAAAAGGAGAAAGCACCTGCTAAAACAAAAATATCTGCTTTCCCTTCTGCTTATTGTCAGCCTGATGGCAGTGGCTTCTTTTGCAGTGTATTATTTTGAGTGTAATCAGACCAGTCTGATTACCGTAACCACCTGCTTTCTTGCCTATGCCTGCTGCATGGTTTTATTTGGCATCCATAATGTCATCTATAACAGCCACTGCATTCCCTTCCTCGCGATTGGAGGAATGATTTTAACAAAACGCCCGAAAGAAGAACTGGAAGAAAAGACTGGCGGATATTTATCCCTGTGCTATCTGCAAATGCTAAGCCTTTCGCACAAAACCAGGAAAGACCTCTCGCAGAATCCTTCTCTGGAAAATAAGCTAAAAGGCGCCGTACACTCCCGAATGATAACAGGACGCATCTATTACCTACTTGCAATTATTATCCTTGCAATTTCCGATATACTCTGCCTTGGCCAGTTATATCGGACAAGCCAGCCGGAACTGCTGGTTTTCGCAGTGATTGCCACACTGGCATTGCTCCTTTTAATCACTGCATTTACCTCTGCAGGCCATATCATCAAACAGACCAAACAGCATTAATAGGTATCACTGTTGCGGTACTCCTTTGGAGTACATCCAATCGTCTTTAAAAATACTTTATTAAAATAACTGATATTATTAAAACCTGTCAGATTTGCAATCTCACCAATCTTCTTATCCGTTTCCTGAAGAAGATGGCAGCTTTGCAAAATGCGGTAACGCATCAGATACTGCATAGGGGACATTTTCATATACTGCTTAAAAATCCGGCAGAACTGTCCCTCACTCATTGGGATTAGCTGTGCAAGCTCTGCAAGCGTAACTTCATAAGCATAATTTTCTTTCATATATTTCACGACAGGCGCTAATCTCTCTGATACTCTGGAATCCTCATTCTGATTTCCGGGATTCTTCCTGCCGTGATGATACATCAGATTCCATATAGCAAGCAGGGAGCTTTTTACCAAAAGTTCATATGGCTCCAGTTCATGCTCTGGACACCGGCTAATCTGGGAAAGCAGAAAGATAACCTCCTGCTGCCATGAAAACAGAGAGAATCCGGCATTCTCAAAACGCATAGGAAATTCATCAATTTCCTTTATCCCCTTCTGCCCCAGAGTCAGTGCAGCGCCTTTGAAAACAGTATCTTCCTGTATATATTCCGCAAGAAGATATTTACCGGACAACACTGGACGAATATACTTTTTGGCAAAAGCACTATGAATATCCGCCTCTAATACCTCATAGGAAAATACAATCGCGAAAAAAGAACAGGCATGGCCATCTACTGTTTTTGCAGAATGCAGCAGATTGGAATTCACAAAGACACAGTCTCCTACATGAAGCTCATATTCCCGTTCTTCTATCGTAAATATAATGTTTCCTTTGGTCAGCACCAAAAATTCAAACTCCCGATGCCAATGCAGATAAAAAATCACATCTGTCCCTTCCGGGTACTCTACTTTATGCAGTCCTACCGGTAATTCAACCGTTCCATGACGTCTTTTCTCTTCAAACTCCTTTTTGCCCATTACAATACTTCCTCCCAGCATACTGCTGCATTATGAGCGGTTTCTTAATTCCTCTAATGTCTCAATTAGTAATTTAATATTTATCGGTTTTGCAATGTGCGCATTCATTCCGGCATTCAATGCATTCTTTACATCTTCCGCAAAGGCATTTGCCGTCATTGCTATAATCGGAATACTGGCAGCGTCCGGGTGCTTGCAGGCACGAATTGCCTTTGCCGCCTCATATCCATTCATTACCGGCATTTGTATATCTAACAGAATAACATCAAAATGTCCCTGTTCTGACTGTTCAAAAACATCCAAAGCCTCTTTTCCGTTTTCCGTACTTTCAAAAGATGCCCCTTCCATTTTCAGTATTTCCTCTAATATCTCCATATTCAGTTCATTGTCCTCAGCAAGCAGAATCTGCAGCCCCTCCAATGCTTTTCCTGTATTTTCAAACTCCGGCTCCTTCTCTGGGATTTCTTCTTTTACCTCTGCCGGTGCAAATTCCAAATCTACCGTAAAGCAGCTTCCTTTCCCAAGCTCACTTTCAACCGATATCGTTCCTCCCATTACATCTACCAGATTCTTGGTAATTGCCATGCCAAGCCCTGTTCCCAATACCCGATTTGTCGTAGAACTAATTTCACGTACAAACGGGTCAAAGATTTTTTCCAAAAATTCCTTATGCATACCAATCCCATTATCTGTTACGACAAAACGCATGGAAACAAAGCGGGAATGCTTTTGGGAAACATTCTGTACCAGTAACTCAATTCTTCCACCCCGTGGTGTATATCTGCAGGCATTGGAAAGAAGATTCAGTAAAATCTGGTTTACTCTTAGTTTATCTCCCATTAACGCTTTTGGAACCTCACCCTTCACATTCAAATCAAAGGTCTGCTCCTTTGCATTTGTCTGCGACATCATAATCGAATTTAATTCTTCTAAAAGCTCCGACATACTGAACTCTGTTACATTTAAGGCAGTCTTGCCACTCTCTATCTTACTCATATCCAGCGTATCATTAATTAACCGCAGTAAATGCTGGCTGGAATCCGTAATTTTCTGGGTATAATCTCTTACCTTTTCCGGAAAATCCGCCTCCTTTTGAAGCAGCATTGTAAATCCTACAATGGCATTCATTGGAGTACGCATATCATGTGACACATTGGATAGAAAATGGCTTTTTGCTTTATTTGCACTTTTGGCAATATCCAAAGCCTCTCTGAGTTTTTCATTCATCTGCTGCTCAATGGTACGGTCCGAAAGCGTCATTACAAAACGGTCCGAATCACTAAGCGCAACATGATAAAGCGTTTCACGGAACCAGCGCTTTTCGTCTGTTTTATAATGGCTGATTTCCCTGTCTTCCTGGAGTATTTCCCCCTCGGATATCGCAGACAGACTTTCCTTCGATAACGTAACCTTCCCATCCACAGCTACTTTATCAAACCTGCGGATATCCTTTTCCACTTCTTTCGGCTTGATTCCAAGAACCCTCTCTAAATTGGGACTGATATATTCTGTTTTGTATGTATCCGGTGAAAATAGTACAAAAATATCATCTGTATTTTCTGTCAGTATATTAAAAAGCCATGTCAGATACTGAATTTCCTGCGTCTTTTCTCTTAGAATCATACGTCTCTGCCTGTGCTCAAGACAGATTAGACAGCCCAGATAGAATACAAAGGTTCCAAGCAGGACAACTTCCAAAACAATTCCAGCCCTGTTGGCACGTTTTATCATGCTTCTGGTAACGGAAGCCGGAAATACCTGCAATATCATCCAGTCCGTATTATGGGGCAGCTTACTAATATATACTACAGCAGACCCCCCATTTCCTTTTAACCCGACCGTAATGATAGTGGTTTCCTGATTTTTAAATGCTGATACAAACTTCTCATATGTTTTCTTTTTTATTTTATCGGATTTTTCAATTGTTTTCAAAAAATTATCTGACATCTGATAAGAACTGGAATTAGAAATTATAGTACCATCCTGCATACATAATAAAGTACCGGATTCCTCCCCAAAAAAAGTAGACTGAATCGTTTCGCGCATCTGCTCCTCACGGTAATGTCCGGTCAATACACCAATTATCTCACCCCCGTACCAAAAGGGTGTATAAAAAATCACCTGTGTTTCCTTCCCCTGCTTGGAATCAAGCTCTACATCCATACCAGAATTTCCCTTTATTCCATCCTGAAAATAATGGTTCTTGGAAACATTAACACTGCCATTTTCCTTTTGGTTCACCCAACCATTTTTATCCACAAATTCCATTTTACTAAAAGGGGTAATGGCAGCCGTAACATCCAGTTTATCCAAATCCACTTCCGGTGTACTCATGTCACCCCCGATTAAGTAGGCAGTAGAGCGAATACTGCCCTGCTCCATAATGAATAACTCATCAATCCGCTTCGCTGTCTGCCCCGCGGCATCTTCCAGATATCTTGCATTCTGCAGTTCTATTCTCTGCCGGTTTGTTTTTGAAAATACAGCAAAGGCAATTACAACCATGCACATCATAAAGCAGGTGACCAGAATTCTCTTCCAAACATCTAATGAAGTAATGTTTCCCTTCTGCACCGCTTTCTTGACCGATGCAATATTGCAATCCCTCATAAGCCGCTTTCCCTTTAACTTTCCTAGTGTACTGACACGCTGATAAATTAGATAAAACCACTTATCTAACCATCCCTCTTCAAATCTCAACGTGTCAGCACACTAAATTTTTTAATATGCATTATCTGTAATTTGATAACACCTTAAAAATCTCTGCCAGATTCAGCGGCTTTGACAAATGTGCATTCATGCCTGCATCATAGGTCTGCTGTATATCTTCCTCATCATTATTTGCAGTCATGGCAATAATTGGAATTTTTGCTGCATCCGGCCTATCCATGGCACGAATTGTCCGCGCTGCTGTTAACCCGTCCATTACGGGCATCATTACATCCATTAAAATAACATCATAATCCCCTGCTTCTGATGCTGCAAACATATCAACGGCAATCTGCCCATTTTCAGCGGGAGTGATCTGAACTCCATCTCCCTCCAAAAGGCACTTTGCAATCTCTATGTTCACTTCATTATCTTCCACCAAAAGAAGTTTCATTCCATTTAAATCCGAACCCATTCTTACCTCCCCGCATTTTCTTACGCTTGGTAAATACTACGAAAACTCTGTTCTCATGATACAATAATTTCCCATAAAAATCAATACTTCCAAATCCTGCGATCAGGGCAGCATTCTTTTATACAATTCACCATAAACATTTATTGATAATTCCCAGTTATTTTTCAGCATGCCGGGGCACAGCACTTTTTTCCAGCCATTTTTTGCCGGCAATGCGAACCAAAAAAATACATCCGCGGAAACAAAGCTCAATACACATAGCAGTCCATACTCCTGTCAGTCCATGCTGCTTTGCAAGAAAATAAGACAAAGGAAGGCGTACCGCCCACATACTTATTAAATTCATAATACTCGGAACCAGTGTATCTCCCGCACCGCGCAGGACACCTGTTGCCACAATAGACGCCCCGTATAGCGGCTCTGCAAATGCCTCGATTCTAAGAATCCTGATTCCAAGTGCCTGAACAGCAGTATCCGGCGTCAGAATTCCTATCATAAAGGGCGCTGCAAAATACATTAACATACCGCTGCATGCCATAATCAGCATCCCAAAACTTACGGTAATTTTCCCAAATGAAAACGCCAGCCTGTTCCTTCCTGCCCCCACACTCTGTCCTGTCAGGGTAGTTGCTGCATCTGCTATTCCGTATCCCGGCATATAACAAAGACTCTCTGCTGTAACGGCAAAGGAATTGGCAGCGATTGCTATAATCCCTAACGGCGCCACAATCTTTGTCGCCATAATCATTGCCCCACACACCACACAATGCTCAAAGGCAATGGGAAGGGAAATCTTTACTGCCCGCTTTATGCAATCTGCCTGCATTCGGCAGCTTTCTCCTCTATGCAGGCTAAGAATTGCCGAACGAACGCACAGAAAATACAACATCAGACCAGCTGTAACAAGCTGCGCCAGTGCTGTTCCAAGAGCTGCTCCTATCACACCAAGCCCTGCTCCCGGTATGGTAAGTTCCCATCCTAAAACAGCAACCGTACCTCCCGGAAAAATAAGAAGAGCATTAAATAAAACATCTAACAGGCACATACAGGAATTTAAAATACTCGGCACTTTCATATTTCCACTGCATTGCAGCATACTTCCTGCCAGCCGGTTGATTCCCGCCGCCGGAAGGGCACAGGCATACACTACAAAATACCACATTGCTTCTTCTCTGATTTCCTTTGCCCCACCAAGCCAGGCTGGCAAAAACGCACTGACCAAACCCCCTAATGCCGCCATCGCTACGGAAAACAAAAAAATTGCCACGAGTGACTGCCGTAATACTCCTCTTGCCTTTTCATAATTTTTTGCCCCGATATACTGTGCAACCTGAATGGAAAATCCGGCAGCCCCTGAAGAACAGATACCTCCAAAAAGCCATGTTGTAGAAGCTACCAAACCAATTGCCGCAGATGCATTGGCTCCCATCCGGCCCACCATAGATGCATCAATATACTGCATCGCAATAGACGTAAGCTGCGCCATAATAGCTGGCGCACTTAATTTTGTCACCAATATCAGCTTTTGGCCTGTTGTCAGTTCCTTACCATTTCTGATATAGGCCAGCAAGTCCTCTTTCTTCTTTCTACCATGCTCCTTTTTCATACTCTTTTCCAACTTCTCCTGCTGTCTCTGATTCCCATTTTTAATATAATTATTTCGGCTGTGAAACACCACCGCTTTAATTGGATTCTGTATACAAAATAGTAATCTCCGTATTTTCCCGCTTCATCTCTGGATTATCAAAAATCACCTCTCCAATCCCCCTTGCACAGATTCTTCCTGAAATCGGATTTTTCACGCTGTCAATATGGCTGTCAATCTTCACATCTACGGTAGAATATTCAAACGCAAGATTCGTATTTAACAGCCTGCAATTCTTCATCACAAGATTTTCTATATAACACATTCCCTGCTCACTCTCAACCGTGCAGTTTATAAGTGTTACATTTTTAGAATTCCAGCCAAAATATTCTCCTGAAATAAAGGAATCATATACGGTTACATTCTCACAATTCCAGAAAGCATCCTTTGTAAGCAGTTTGGAATTTCTAATGGTAAGATTTTTAACACCGTCAAAGGCATAATTTCCTGCAAGCTGCAAATCTTCTATTTCCATATCACTACAGCCCATTCCCAGATAATCGCCCTTTGCAGTGATATGCTTCATGGTTACTTTGTTACAATTCCAAAGTGTCTCTGCTGCATTTGGCAGATTTACGTTTTCAAGCACCAGCCCGCTGCAGCGTCTGAAATTCTTTGGCGCTTCTATCAGTGCATTCCGTATCTGAATATGATTTGTATACCAGACGCCTGCCCTTGCCATTTCAAACCATGTGGAATCTTCCACTACAACATTCTGGCAATACCACAGCGGATATTTCCACTGAAACAAACTATTCTGAATCAGAAGATTCGCACTCTCTTTTAATGGTGACTCCCCATCTGCAAATGTGCAATACCAAAACTCTGCACCGTCACTCCCAAAAAGCGCCCTCTCTCCTGTAAATCTCTGTTCTCTATATTTCTGCATATCTCTCCACCTCTGTTCTCATAATCTATATTTTAAAAACTGGATTTCTCTATCATACAAAATTTATTCCTGTTCTGCAAGAATATGGTTAAAATTTCAATGTCATGCTTCGGGTCTTACCCAATTCCCTTCCGCCTTTTTATGTTTCCAGTCATCCCTTTCTTTATCATATTCCCCTACCAGAAGATATTGCCATTCACTTGCCGTCTTTAAGGATTTGTATATCTTCTTTAACGACACCCGCTTCCGGTTGTGTTCCGGCTCACCCGAATCTGCCAGAAAGATGCTGTCACTTTTTTCATCATATAAAAATACCGTCACATAATGCCCCGGCGTCTCTTTCCAGTAACATTCTGAATCTGCACTGCTGACCAGTACAATCGCACTGTCACTCTCTTTGATGTCCTGCTGAAACTCCTTGTAGGATGATGTTTTTTTCTTTATGCCACACTCAAATCCAAGTGAATTCAAGGTGCGCCTTATATATCCCCATGCAATCGCGCCCCCTCCTGCATACTCCGTTTTCCTTTTGGCATAGCGGTACGCATCTACCGGAGTACACTGATACTTTGTCAGCGAGGAATAAATATTGGCAATACAGCAAAGCCCACAGCCAAAGCCGCCAAAAGAACCGCCATTATAAAAGTTTGTCCCCCATTCACCTGACCATGTCCGCCTCTCTCCCCATGACTTTGGCCCCTGTAGAAAGGTATAAATTTCTTCTTCTGCCAAAGCTGCCTCCACAGGTCCCTCTGTTGCAGCCGGAGAAGCCTGTACCGTCTCCTGCTGTTTATCAACCTCTCTGGAAAGCGTCTCTGTACTTTCCCTTTTCTGGCTACCCGCCCCGGCAATAAAGGCAATAACCGCTACCATAATAATTACAGCGGCACCGCCGCCTGCGAATAATATTTTTTTCTTTTTCTCATCCATCTGACAGCCTCTTTCTTATTTTTGTTAAAGTATAAAACATTTTCTGCCTTTTTTCTATACCAAAAAGCGCACCAATTTGCTGGTGCGCTTTTTCAATCATTAAAACAAAGAATTTTGGATGATTTTTATAATGTAATTTCTACACTTGTAGAACCCGCCGCAGCTTCTACCGACTTTCCTTCTGCTGTCACCTTAAAGCTCTTATCCGTTGCAGCATAAGAAACGGTAATCACATTTCCCTGACGGGATGCTGTAATATCTGTAATCTTATTGGACTCACTGTCATAAATCACTGCTGCTGCAGTCTTTCCATCTTCCAATCCATAAATTACAGCCTCTGCATCCTGAAGATAATCATATACAACTGTCATCTTATCTTCTGCATCAAAGTTACCGTATGTCACAATGCTGTTTGGACGGGCAAGAATTGGTGTCTGGAAGTAATCACACTGTCTTGTATAATACTTACCGCCTTCATAAGTCTCGCCGCTCTGGATATCTGTCCAAGTACCACAATCCGGCACATAAAATTCAGCCGTTCCTTCTTCATTCATAACCGGAACAACACAAAGATTATCTCCCAACATATACTGCTGGTCAAGATATTTGCAGGCAGTGTCCTCTGTAAATGCCACAATCATAGAACGCATCATCGGTACACCAACTACATGTGTCTTATTTGCCTGTGCCCAGAGATAAGGCATTAATTTCCCCTTTAATACCGTATAGTGGCGAAGTACATCACACGCCTCATCATCATATACCCAAGGCACTCTGTAAGAAGTAGATCCATGCAGACGGCTGTGCGTAGATAACAGGCCAAATGCACACCATCTCTTATATACGTCAGCCGGAGCAGTTGCTTCAAAGCCACCCATATCATGGGAAAAGAAACCAAAACCGGATGAGCAGAGGGAAAGTCCGCCACGAAGTGTCTCAGCCATAGCAGAATACTCTGCATAGCAGTCTCCGCCCCAATGAACCGGAAACTTCTGTCCGCCAACTGTTGCACTACGTGCAAAGAGGCATGCCTTATCCTTTCCATAATACTCCTCTAACGCTTCAAATACACATTTATTATAAAGATAGGTATAGTAATTATGCATTTTTACAGGGTCCATCCCATTGTAATAGGTGCACTTTGTCGGAATCCTCTCACCAAAGTCTGTCTTAATATTGTTAACTCCCATGTCAAAGAGTTTCTTTAGCAAATCTTTATACCATGTACATGCTTCCGGATTTGTAAAATCTACAATCGCCATACCCGGCTGCCACATATCAGACTGGAATACGCTTCCATCTGGATTCTTAATGAAATATCCCTTTTCCTTTCCAATATCAAAAAGCTTAGACTGCTGGCCAATATACGAATTAATCCATACACAAATCTCCAGTCCCTTGTCATGAAGACGCTTTAACATTCCCTCTGGGTCTGGAAACATATCCTTATCCCACTCAAAATTACACCACTCATATTCTTTCATCCAAAAGCAGTCAAAATGAAATACCTGCAGCGGAATCTTTCTTTCAGCCATTCCATCAATAAAACTGTTAACAGTCGCTTCATCATAGTTTGTTGTGAAAGAAGTAGAAAGCCACAAGCCAAATGTATAGGCTGGTGGAAGTGCCGGCTTACCTGTCAATGTGGTATAGTTAGCAAGCACATCTTCCAGATTTTCCCCACCAATTACAAAATACTCTAATTCCTCGCCAGGAACGGTAAAAGAAACCTTAGAGACCGTATCCGAATTTACTTCAAAGGAAACCTTGTCTGAACTGTTTACTAAAATACCATAGCTCTTTGAAGAAATATAAAATGGTACTGTCTTATAACTCTGGTCAGAGCATGTACCACCGTCGCAGTTCCATGTTTCCACACTCTGTCCGTTTTTTACAAACGGAGTAAACTTCTCGCCAAAACCATAAATACATTCCCCAATATCCGTCTTGAACTGCTCGCGGATATATCTGGTATGTGCATCCTGCGGATAATTAAAGAACTCATCATCCGTCTGTAGCGCCATACGTGCATTTGCCGTAAACTGGCTCTCATCAATAATAGAAGTTGAGCGCCATGCTCCTCCTGTCAGATAGTTATCTTTATAATAATATTTTACTTCCCATTCATCTGCAATCTTAATAACAACCTTTGTATTACCGGAAATCAACTCTACCTTATCCTCTGACCTATGGATTTCAGGCACGTATCCAGCATCCTCATTCAATTCAAAATGGGGAATATTGTCAAGTCCTCCTCTGTAATGGTCAATATGTACCTTAATCACATTTTCTGCTGTAGAAGAATATGTGATTTCTAAGTTCGGTCCTCCAAGCGTCATACCTCTGTGCTTAACAACATAAGGTGTTGCAAGAACCTTAACTGCATTCTCTGTCGTCTCTACCTTATATGCCTGTGATGCATAATTTACTTCATACCCCTTTTTACTTAACCAAAATCCGTCTGCTACTTTCATTCCGGCACTCCTTTCTTTTCCCCATAATATATATAATAGAATAGAATATTCTTCTGCGGATTCTCCAGACACACCGCATCCAAATATTCTAAAAATTCTTTTACTATCCGCTTGCACTATTTTCTGATGGGAAGCCGGTAAACCCAGCCCACCATCAGAAAACCTGCAAGTTTTTATTACGATATTTGTTCCCTACAGCCTATAGTATATAAACATTTAGCCTCTGCGTCTATAACTATTAACACAACTTTTAACACTATTTTGATGTTTCAGGCTGATTTCCTGGCATCTGGCAGCAACAATTACTCTCTTCCTTTGAAACCGGCTCCTTTCCCTGACATTTTTCACAAACACCATAAAACATCGTCCGATGTGGATTTACATTAAAGTGATGCTCTTCCAGTACGTGGGAATACAACTCCTTCATGCGGGCACAATCCATATTTTGAATATTGCCACAGTCCTCACATTTTAGCAGAAACTGGTTCTCTTCACCGGACTGCCCTCCAATATACTGGTAACAGGCACCACTGTTTCCGTCTAACACAATCTTTTGAACAATTCCTTCCTTCTGAAAACGTTCCAGATGCCGGTAAACTGTCGTAAGGCCGACCGCCTCTCCCTGCTCTTTTAAAAATTCCGCAATCTGGCCTGCTGTAATATAGCCATAATCCATCTGTTCCATAAACTGCAGAATGATTTTCTGCTGTCTTGTGTGATACGTTTTTGCACGGTTCATGACAACACACTCCATGTAGTTCCTTCTCTGGTATCCTTAATCTCAATTCCCTTCTGCAGCAACTCCTCCCGGATTGCATCCGCTCTTGCAAAATCCTTGTTTTTACGCGCTTCCTTCCTCTGTTCTATCATATCTTCCACGTAAGCAGCAAGACTTTCATCTGCCTTATTCTCCAAAGCCTCCTTTGTCATATCCAGAGACAGGACAGAATCAAATTCCTCAATTAAAGCTCTCTTGCTGGCATCATTCATCTGTGCTTTTAATACATCATACACTACTGTCAGCGCCTGCGAAGTATTAATATCATTCCCCAGCGCTTTTGCAAATTCTTCCTGATAAACTGCCATCTTTTCCTGCTCTAATTCACCCTCCCTGGCAAGGGAAGCCGTCTTTTTTACCAATTTCTCATAAGCCACCTTTGCATTATCCAGTACATCATAGTTGAATACCAGTGGTTTGCGGTAATGTGACTGGAGGCAGAACATGCGGTAAACAAGCGGAGAATATCCCTTCTGCTCCAATAACGGTACCGTCAGAAAATCTCCCTTTGACTTGCTCATTTTGCCCGTGCTGTCATTCAGATGAAGCACATGGAACCAGTAATTACACCACTTATGTCCAAGATATGCCTCGCTCTGCGCAATTTCATTCGTATGATGTGGAAACACATTGTCAATCCCACCGCAATGAATGTCTAATTGCTCGCCAAGATGTTTTATACTGATTGCCGAGCACTCGATATGCCAGCCCGGATATCCGATACCCCATGGGCTTTCCCATTTTAACTCCTGGTCGTCAAATTTCGACTTGGTAAACCAAAGTACAAAATCTGTCTTATTTTTCTTATTCGCATCTTCCTCTACATCCTCTCTGGCGCCAACCATAAGCTCCTCTTCCTTCTGGTTGGAAAGGACATAGTAAGTTTTAAGTTTCCCCGTATCAAAATAAACATTTCCTCCTGCCGTATAGGCATATCCTGTGTCAAGAAGCTTTTGAATCATCTCAATAAATTCATCAATACAGTTTGTCGCAGGTTCCACCACATCCGGTGTCTTAATATTCAGCTTATCACAGTCATCAAAAAATGCCTTGCGGTAAAATGCCGCAATCTCCATCACTGTCTTATGCTCCCGCTTTGCACCCATAAGCATCTTGTCTTCCCCACTATCCGCATCACTGGAAAGATGCCCTACATCGGTAATATTCATAACCCTCTTCACATTATATCCGGCATAACGGAATGTTTTTTCTAAAACATCCTCCATAATGTAACTGCGAAGATTGCCAATGTGTGCAAAATGATATACCGTCGGCCCACAGGTATACATCTTTACCTTTCCTGCTTCATTTGAGACAAATGGTTCTACCTTTTTCGACAATGTATTATATAAATTTATTTCCTTCATCAGTCAGCCCTCCATCCAATATCTGCTACATATATTCTCAACACTATACTTTACAGGATTTCAGACTATTTCGCAAGCTTCAGATTAGTTTTTACCTCATTTCTGCGCTGTCCTTTGCTGCATAAAAGAACTAAAATTCTTGCAATGTTTGTGCCGCAGTGCAGACACAAACTTGTTGAGTGAAAAATTTATTTTTCACTCTTTCATCTTTCGTGAAGATAAAATTCCTCCAATTCTGCCGCTTTCCCTTGCTGTCAAGGATTTCCACCCACTCTCCACAACCTTGTCAAACAGACCAAGCTCCAGTGCAATCTCCCATTTGGCACGTTCCTGCTTCTCCACCTTTTCAATATCCTCCGGCGTTTTCACCTCTATCTTTTTTTTCATATCTTTCCTCATTTCTGCGCTGTCCTTTGCGCACAATGCAATGTCTGTGTCGCAGCGCAGACACAAACTTGCCGGGTAACATTTATTTTTCACCCTTACCCTCTTTTCTGCAAGGCGAACAAAGTTCACCATTGCTTTATGCGCATAAAAAACTAAAGTTCTTGCAATGTATGTGCAAGCAGTGTGCAGCCACAAATTCGTTCCTCTTCTTACTATTCCCATCCTCTCGCAAAATATATTCCCTTAGGAGCAGTTAATAAATAACTTTTAAATTGTGCATAAAATAAAAAAATTATTTATTCCTGTTCCTTAACTTCCGAAATCAGTAAAAAATCCACGATACTTATACTTGCAACCGTCTCAAAAAAGCGGTATACTATATAGTAAGTATAGTTTTGGGTTACAGTAAAATATATTGCAGAAAGGATTCCGGCAATTCTTCCAAAAAGTGAATTCTCACTAATTGGAGCAATCATATATTCATTTCCGGAAGTAAGGAGGTAAAAATGAACAAGAATAAAAATACAAGCTTTTCACTTTTAAGCCAGCAGGAAATAGACACTTTGGTGAAATTTCTGACTGAAAAGAAAAACGCTGTCGACAGCGATGTAATGAATCAAAACAGTATTGATAAATTAATCCATCTTATCAGAACAGATAAGGAACACTTTATCTTAAACCCATTCCTTTCCCTTAGTTATGCCGGAATGGATATCGCATATAAATTACAGTTCCGCACAGATGAAAGCGAGATATGTGAATTAAAGTGCAGCATTAATGAAACAACAAACTTTATGGAATTATCAATTTATAACACAAATAAGGATACGTCGTTTGCTCTCAGTACGGATATGTTTGATGAAAATGATACATCTGGATGGGGAAGCGCTATTTCTCCTTCTCTGTTCTGTCAGGTTGCTTATGCACTTTCACTGAAATTCAGTCAGGATACATACGATTTCATCTGCAATACATTCGCAAAACAAAATTATGGTTCAGCAGAGCATAAAATCTCAGAAGTTTATCTTCCAGACAGCAATACTTTGCTGGCATCACTTCTGTAGCCAGATACATAAGGAACTCTCAGTTCCTTGCAAGCATTGCGCTTGGCTCATTGCTTTGCAGGAATCAGTTATAGTAAAAAAACGCACCGGCTTTGCCGGTGCGTTTTTTATCATCATAAATACAGAGAAAACCTTTTAATTTCCAAGTGCGTTTAACTCTTCTGTCACTTTCTCCATCATACTTTCATACTTTGCCAACTTTTCTTTCTCTTCCGCAATTTTAGCCTCTGGTGCCTTGCTCATGAATTTCTCATTATTCAGCATACCATTTACTCGTTTCAGCTCTCCTTCTAAACGCATTTTCTCTTTTGTCAAACGTTCCTTTTCTTTCTCAAAGTCAATCAAATCTGCAAGAGGCATATAGATGGTTGCCTTATCAATCACCACCGATACAGCATTATCTTCAATTCCTGACTTGTCCATCTGTACTGCTACCTCGGAGGCAGAAATCATATGCTGGTAAGAGCCTGCTAAATTCTTTAAAATCTGACAGGTACTGTCATCATCCGCTACCAGATATACCTTTGCCTTGCGGGACGGTGCAACATTCATCTCCGTACGTGAATTTCTAATTCCACGAATCAGATTTTTCATTAATTCTGCCTTCTGCTCTGCCTCCTCATGTTTTCTGCTGCTGTCATATTCCGGCCAGTTAGAAATCATAATCGACTTCTCCTCTGACTGCAAAGTACAAAAGATTTCTTCTGTAATAAACGGCATATACGGATGAAGCAGTTTTAGGGAATCAATCAGTACTGTTTTCAAAGTCCAGAACGCTGCATTTGCAGACTCCTTATTCTCCTCTTTCTTAAAGAGCCTTGGTTTTACAAGCTCAATATACCAGTCGCAGAACTCCGTCCAGATAAAATCATAAATCTTCTGAACAGCAATTCCCAGCTCGTATTTCTCCATATTTTCCGTTACTTCTTTTGCCAAAGTATTGACTGCCGACAAAATCCACTGGTCAATCACTTCCAGTTCTCCATCTGCAGGTTTAATAATTTCAGCATCCCCCAAATGCATCATAATAAAACGGGAAGCATTCCATACTTTGTTCGCAAAGTTGCGGCTTGCCTCAACACGTTCCCAGTAAAAACGCATATCATTTCCCGGTGCATTTCCAGTTACCAAAGTAAAACGCAGCGCATCTGCACCATATTTATCAATTACCTCAAGTGGGTCGATTCCATTTCCTAACGACTTGCTCATTTTACGTCCCTGCGAATCACGTACCAGCCCATGAATCAGAACGGTATCAAACGGTACTGTTCCTGTCTGCTCCAAACCGGAAAACATCATTCGCATAACCCAAAAAGGAATAATGTCATAACCGGTTACCAAAGTACTGGTTGGATAAAAATAGTCCATTTCTTCCGTCTTCTCCGGCCAGCCAAGTGTTGAAAAAGGCCAAAGAGCAGAAGAAAACCAGGTATCTAAGGTATCCTCATCCTGACGCATCGGCTTGCCGCATTTTGGACAGACAGCAGTCTCTTCTTTTGTTACCACCATCTCCTCGCAGTCATCGCAATAGAATGCCGGAATCTGATGTCCCCACCAGAGCTGTCTGGAAATACACCAGTCACGGATATTTTCCAGCCAGTGAAAATACGTTTTCTCAAAATGTTTTGGTACAAACTTTGTATCGCCAGCCTTTACTGCATCAATCGCCGGACCGGCCAAAGGCTTCATTTTCACAAACCACTGCTTTGAAACACGTGGTTCAACAGTAGTGCCACACCGGTAGCACGTACCAACATTGTGGTCATGCGGCTCCACTTTCAAAAGAGCACCTTCCGCTTCCAAATCCGCAACAACTGCCTTACGCGCTTCATAGCGGTCCATTCCTGCATACTTTGGATAATCGTCTACAATCTTAGCATCTTCTGTCAGAACATTGATGATTTCTAAATTATGGCGAAGCCCAACCTCAAAATCGTTCGGATCATGAGCCGGTGTAATTTTAACAACACCGGTACCAAATTCCATATCAACGTAATCATCTGCAACAATCGGAATCTGGCGGTGAACCAGCGGCAAATCAAGCATCTTTCCAATCATATCCTTATAACGCTCATCTGCTGGATTGACAGCAACTGCTGTATCGCCGAGAAGCGTCTCCGGACGTGTCGTTGCCAAATCAATATATCCGGTACCATCCGTTGTCTTATAACGCAGATGCCAGAAAGAACCTGCCTGGTCTTCATATTCTACCTCAGCATCCGAAATAGAAGTCAGACACTTCGGACACCAGTTGATAATGCGCTCCCCACGGTAAATCAAATCTTTGTTATATAATTTGACAAAGACTTCCTTGACTGCCCTGCTGCAGCCCTCATCCATCGTAAAACGTTCCCTGTCCCAGTCACAGGAAGAGCCGATTTTCTTTAACTGCTCAACAATACGTCCACCATACTGCTTCTTCCAGTCCCATACGCGTTCCAAAAACTTCTCACGCCCAAGCTCCTCTTTGGAAAGCCCTTCCTCCTTTAACTTTTCTACCACTCTTGCTTCCGTAGCAATAGAGGCATGGTCTGTTCCCGGTACCCAAAGAGCTTCATATCCCTGCATTCTTTTAAAACGAATCAAAATGTCCTGCAGGGTATTGTCCAGTGCATGTCCCATATGAAGCTGCCCTGTAATATTAGGAGGCGGCATGACAATTGTAAATGGCTTTTTGTCACGGTCAACCTCTGCATGAAAATATTTCTTTTCCTGCCATGTGTCATATGTCCTTTTTTCAATGTCGGCAGGATTATAGTTTTTCTCTAACTCTTTTGCCATAATACCTCATCCTTTCTTCCTGTCAAAAATGCTAAAGCATCTTTATTATTACATTACTACATTATGAGCAATTTCCTATCCTACAAAAAGGCCCTTTGCCATAGGACAAAGGGCGCGTATAAGTTATATTATAGAAAGCAAAAGCGGCTTTCTATAATTGATTAGCGGCACAAAAAACGTGCCTTTTATCGAAAACTGCGTTGCAATTTTCGATAAGTTATATTAAGCTGCAAGCTTAGACTTGGCAACCTCTACTAATGCTGCGAATCCTTCCGGATCGCTGATTGCCATCTCAGAAAGCATCTTTCTGTTGATATCAATTTCTGCCAGCTTTAATCCGTACATAAACTTGCTGTAGGAAAGTCCATTCAAACGGGCTGCTGCATTAATACGAGCAATCCATAACCTTCTAAACTGTCTCTTTCTTTCCTTTCTTCCGGCAAAGGAAGAAGCCAGTGCTCTCATAACGGACTGTTTAGCTACTCTATACTGCTTAGACCTTGCTCCTCTATAACCTTTTGCAAGCTTTAAAACTCTATTATGTTTCTTCTTTGCATTTAAACCGCCTTTAATACGTGCCATCTTTACTTTCCTCCTTTATTATTTATACGGAATTAACTTCCTTGCCACCTTTACATTTGTAGCATCCATCTCTCTCTGCTTTCTCAGATTTCTCTTTCTCTTGGCAGATTTCTTATTTAAGATGTGGCTCTTATTTGCCTTCATTCTTACAATCTTACCTGTTCCTGTAACCTTATAACGCTTTGCTGCTGCACGTTTCGTTTTCAATTTTGGCATAATTTTACTTCCTCCTTAATGTTTTGTTTATTTATCAGGAATTAATATCCTTCTGAAAGACTTGCCTGACCCGCAGGCAAAACTTTGCTAGCGCTTTTCTGATAAGAACATTACCATGCTTCTGCCTTCCATTTTCGGCGGCTTATCCACTACGGCAATATCCTCTAACTTCTCATAGAAGCTGTCTAAAATCTGCTTCGTATAGTTTACATGAGCCATTTCACGGCCACGAAAACGAAGCGTTACCTTTACCTTGTCACCCTTCTGGATAAACTTTCTCGCCTGATTTGCTTTTGTGTTCAAATCATTTGTATCAATATTTGGAGAAAGGCGTACTTCCTTAACTTCCATTGTTCTTTGCTTTTTCTTTGCCTCTTTTTCTTTACGGGCAAGCTCATAACGGTATTTTCCATAATCAATAATTTTACAAACCGGCGGCTTTGCTGTCGGAGCTATCTTTACCAAATCAAGCTCTGCCTCCCTCGCAAGCTTCATAGCCTCCTTTGCCGACATAATACCTAACTGCTCACCATCCTGTCCAATCACCCGGACCTCTTTGTCCCTAATCCTCTCATTAATCATTAACTCGCTAATGGTAGTACACCTCCAAATTTTGATTTCATTTTTTACACTCCTATCACATAAAAAAACGCGGAGTACAAGGGTATCCACGTTTTTCGGAATTCATTATATAAAAAGACCGTTCTTACCAAGAAAACCCGAGTCACAAATCTGTGCTAAGGTGAGAGTGGATATCCTCTACTTTGTCTGTCTGTTTAAACAGCAATTAATATAATACCGCATCCCTGCCGCAATGTCAAGCATTTTTTCCTTGAATCAATTTCAACTTATTGCCAATTGAAGAATAAGAGTAATATTCTAAAAACACATAGGTACTTGACCCGCGCACAATCGCCAAGTGCAAGCAAGCTTACGTTTGGCTTGTTGCGTACGCGAGAATAAACGCGGTGTTTGTTCACAATTTATTCACTCATGCGTTTGTCCTGATAGCTTATCAGAAAATCTTTCATAAAGTTTACGCATGTCATCGCAATAGCTCCTGTCACATCTATAATACTGTCCGTCAATTACAATATTCTTAAACAGCACCAGCCAGCTTTCATTATTATTTTCATAATATATATCTATAGCAAAGACGAAACCATCCCGGTTCGGATTTAACCTTTTCTTTAATTTCATTGAATCCAGTATGTCAGTAAACTCTTTAATATCTCCGTCTTCCGTCAACGTGAGACACTTATCGTTTCGCCATATTTCAACTTTAGTTATATTGTCAAAATCAATAATGTCCGCCACATATATAGTTCTGTTTCTCCATATAAAAAAGGATACACAAAGAACAACAGCAACGATAATACATAACCAACCCAATTTTTTGTTCATGATACAGCCCTCCACTGACCTTTCTATTAAAACTGTTCCGCAGTATCTAAGCACCTGTTTAATATCTCATTCCTGTAATCTACACGCCCCAATTTGCATGATATTCACCCCGTATTTAGCCAACGCAGCCCACAACGCCTCCCTCATATTGCGCAAATCTCCTGCAAATCATGGCGCATATCTTACAGAAAGCAGATGCTAAACAGGCTCTAATATTTCGAAATGGAATACGTCCATACACTGGTAAATGATATATAACTATTGAAAAAACAAAACATTTTGAAACGTAATATGACCCGATAGCTTATTCAGGATGATTTTGCCGTATTTCTTCTGCGGTACGGTACTGTTCCACAATTTTTAAAAGTATTTCTTTATTTTCTGGATTCTCCTGTAAAAGCCCATCAATGCTTTCTACAAATTCCTTTTTAACTGTTTCGTTATATTCAATACGCTCCCTGAGAAGCTGTCTCTGCGTATTCAGTTTATGGCGGATTTCGACCATTTCACGGTTATCCAGAATAGCAGGCACCTGGCTAATCCATATTTCTGCCTCTTTTAATTCCTGCCCTTTCAGTATTGCAATGAGTTCTTCGCAATAGTAATTTAACTGCTCTGTATTTTCCCGGAACCTGCGCTCATACTCTTTCGCCTTTACATATTCATTCCAGTACTGCTCAAACTGTGCCGCATTTACTACACTGTACTTCTGTCTGTTATAGTCTAACAGATTCAGGTTGTTGACACATTTGATTTTCACCCGGTTTAACAGCCCGATGGCTTTATCCATCTTGCGGTCTGCCAGTGCCATATCATGACGGTTCTTATTGGATTCTGCAAAAATCACCGTAGCTGAAACGGCTGCTAACAATATTGTCCCAAGATATGGAAACGTCATATCTACCGCCATTGCATAATATACCACAACAAAAAGGACAAACAATGAAAAAATCAAAAGCACCAGTATCTTTGCCATCCCCTTCAGGGAATTCTGCTTTTCAATAATCTCCTGCTTTTCCTTCCGCAGCTTTTTCTTCTCCTCATGGAGCTTTTCCAAATCCCCGTCGATTGCCTTTTGGTACGCCTCTGCTTCATACATTTTTTTAATTTCATCCACCAGCTCATTTTCATATGGCTCGAACCGCCGAATAATTACATCCGAAATTTGAAGATTCCGGTTTTTATACTGAT
>CANRVD010000002.1 GCA_947643145.1 uncultured bacterium
CAAATTGACGAAGTCGATATGTAAATTTACCTTTTGACCTCAACATCATATCATTAGTGTATGGCAACAAATTTGACAGGCATGTCAAAATCAAGATAATTATAATATGGGCTTCCATCGAAGGATATATTTGCAGCTTCATTAAGTTTTTCTTTTTTCCATGATTCATACATATCTTTAGCGACTTTGGATGCTTCCTTTTGTTTCACATTATCAAGGTTTCTGCCAATTAGTGAATCAAGTGATACCTCAAAATAATCTGCTATAGGATATTGTAATTGCCTGACATAGAAATGTTCTTTACTCCATTCATGGGAAACTATAGAGCCAAAGGCGGCTTTACCCCTCTTGTTTTTTCGGTGGGTTCAAGTAGTCCTCCAGACGAAAGAAAGGAGGGCGATGCAATGTATATTCTTTAATATTTTAAAGAATATTTGCTTTTTCTTAGAATGTGCTATAATAAAAATATCAAACTAGTGTACTGACACGATGATAATTAGATAAATCCACTTTCAATTAGCAGCAAATACCAGCACATGAATACAAGATATGTAACCGCACACAATAACCAAGAAAGGAAATGATACCATGGCATCAGCAATACAATCGCAACCTACCATTGCCACTCTGGAAGAATACGAAGCACTCCCAGAGGATATCAGAGCAGAGGTGTTTGACGGACAAATGTATTACATGGCCAGTCCGTCAGAAATTCATCAGACAATTTCCACAGAACTGACCACCATCCTTAACATCTATATTAAAAGCAAGAAAGGCTCATGCAAAGTATTCCATGCTCCATTTGATGTAAAATTGGATGATACTCCTCTTACCATTGTCCAACCTGACCTTATGATTGTATGTGATAAAGACAAGTTGGACGGAAAACGGTGCAACGGTGCTCCAGATTTTATCATTGAAATTATTTCTCCCAGTAATCCAGCAGATGATTATGTCCGCAAACTCTACTACTACAAGAATTATGGAGTGCGTGAGTATTGGATTATAGATCCGCGCCGCAAAACAGTAACTGTCAACTACTTCGAGAAAAATATGCTGAACATCCAGTACTCCTTTGATTCTACAATCAAGGTCAATATCTATGATGATCTGCTTATCAACATCTCGGAAATTGCCGATTTGCTGAATTTTTAGCAAAAGAGAAAGGGGCTGTCGGGAAATAGGAAATTTCAACAAGATGTTTTATTGTCTCATAGACAAGTGAGTTTATCAAATATCAACGAGACAAGACACTAGTACAACGAATATTAAGTAATTGGCAGTTTGACTTGCTTATTTTCCTGATAGCACTACTCCCCAAGCCTCGACGTAGCCACCGCTACGTTGCTAAGTGCCAGTGGCACTTGTTTAGCAAGGACCGAAGCGGAGCGTAGAACTGCGTTTGTGAAGCAGCACTCTCAGAAAAATATTCTGCTTCTGCAAGCTGAATGATATCATCGGCATTATTTTTTAAGGCGGATTCGGTATATTTAATAATACTATAGCCTCTCATAAATTCCCCTACTGACATACCAGAGGAAAATTTAGCAGTACCACATGTCGGAAGGATGTGGTTGGTTCCGCAAAAGTAATCCCCCACGGGCTCTGTGCTGTATTCACCAACAAATACTGCACCGGCATTTGTTAATTTGGGCAGTATGGCTTCGTAATCATCTAATAATAATTCTGCATGTTCGGGTGCTATTTCATTTACTGCATCTACGGCTTCCTGAATAGAATCAACTATAAAAATATCACCAGAATTTTTAAATGTTTCTTTTGTCGCATTGACAAGATTATTGGTTTCACATAAGCGGATAATTTCTTCTTTTATTTCTTTTGCCTGTGTTTCGGACAGGCAAAATGTAGTACTGGCTTCAAATCCTGTCCCGTGTTCTGCCTGTGACATCATATCAGCAGCAATAAAAGCAGGATTGGCATTTTCGTCAGCAATAATTGCAATTTCGGAAGGACCTGCGATAGAATCAATTTTTACTTCTCCAAACAACATTTTTTTTGCTATTTGCGTATAGTTATTTCCAGGCCCTGTTATTGCATCAACTTTCCTGACCGTTTCCGTTCCATAGGCAACAGCCGCTAAGCCTTGTGAGGCTGAAAGCTTATAATAATTTTTAACATTCAAATAGTCTGCTACATATAATAAATGTTCATCTATCGTTCCATCGAATCTCGGTTTCGTTAATATATATATGTTCGGAACACCGGCAACTATGGCAGGAATTAAATTCATATACAGCGTTGATACTAATGGTGCCATATTTCCGGGGACAGTAACGGCAATGCTGTCCAATGGGGTATATTTGCGTTCAAGCACAACGCCGTCTTCATATTCTTGCAGGAAACCTGCCGGTAATTGTCTTTTGTGAAATTTAAAAAGATTATCACAGGCCTTTTCAACAGCATTTTTAAATTCCTCCGATACTTTTTCTTTTGCATTTGCAAATTCCTCTTCCGATACGAATAATCCGATTTCATTGATGTTTACATTATCAAATTGTTTCATATAGGAATATAATGCTTCATCACCTTTTTTTCTGACATTGTCCAATACGTCTCTGACAGTTTTTTCAACTTCCTCAGGAATATTGTTTCTTCGCTTTAGAAGATTAATATACCTTGGGTTGTCATAAGTAAATTTGCTGATTGTAACCATTTATTTTCTCCTTTCCCACAAGAAAGAGTTTCGCTTGTGCCCTTGCGTACCTCTACATACTGAGCAGTTTCCTAATAAAGTAAAAAAACGCTTGTCAGAGAAATTTTCCCTGACAAGCGTGGATCAAGCATTTGCTCAATATCAATTATTAGGATAGCAATAGCTATGTAAATTGTCAAGTAAAAAAAATCATGTTCGCAGGACAAACGCATGAATGAACAATTTGTAAAGAAACTGCTTCTGTGAGCATTTTTTAAGTATGCTATTTTGATTTTTCAGTTTTTTATTCCAAAATCGTTTCAGAAAACATTAAACTTAGTGTTTGTTTACAGAACATTCATGGTCCGTTCATAGTTCATTTACTCATGCGTTTGTCCTGGCCGCCAAAAGAAAGCGCTTGAAACTCTGCACAGATTGTGGTATATTGAGCATAAAGAAGGACACCTGCTGTAGCAGGTGTCCCACAGGAGCCCCACTCCAAAGGTGGAGTATCCCAAGCAAAGGCAGTTACCTCTCAGCGAGAGGCGCCCATCCTGGTCTCAACAGGGTGGGCATTATTTTTTTCGCTTGTTTTCCTTATCTCTGTCGAGAAAGGCAAGCAACGCTATAACAAAGCTACCAAAGGCAATCAGCAAGCCGATTATCCCTATAAATATCAAAATGATATCCGCAGCAGTCATTTGCGTCACCTCCCTTCCTATGTATTCCGGCAAACCGGTCATTGGCTCGGGAGGCTACCACCCCTGTCATAGGTTCCATATTGGAATACTACCACGGTTCGGCAGGAATTTCAATCAGATTCTCTTTTCATGCAGGACAAATGCATAAATGTTTATTCTTTCTATATCAAGCAGTTTATGCCTGACCTTTTTTCCTGTCATATTTCCTTACTGTTCACTCCCCAATGTCAGTTAGTTAAGGTTAAAAGAGGCATTGGTTATATGCTTCGTCAATTTGCATAATTATACAATCATGCAGAAAGCGGAATAATAATTTTCATTTAGGACACGCTTTCGCTTAGCGAAGCACGTAATGATGCATAAAACAGCAAATAACGCTGTTAAATTCGGATTTTAAGTTAGAAAAACCTGTCAAAAATTCTCGAATCTGGCTGTTGTGTGAAAAGTAACTTTTATTCTGCTTTATGGAAGGAAAAGGTTGTGGTAGAATGAAAACATCATAGTAAACAAAGCTAGTGTGCTGTCTGCAGTATATTCAGTCAAACCTCCTTTTCTATCCAGACCATCTGCCGCGTTGGATTTTTTAGACGTAGCCACCGCTACGCCGTTGAAAATCCGCCTTGCATATGAACGAATATCCTGCGAAGTTTCGCCAGATATAATGCAGACAGCACACTAGAAAGGAGCGGTGTATGTTTTGGGATAAAGTAGCGGGAATTTATGATTTTGCAGAAACGGTATATAATGGAAAAGTATACTGGGGACTTGGGGAGCGGATAGCCAAAGAAATTGGGCCAAATGATATTGTATTAGAATGTGCCTGTGGTACAGGCGCTATCAGCAAATATATTGCGCCGAAATGTAAACTATTAATTGCAACAGACTTTTCCAGTGGAATGTTAAAACAGGCATCTAAAAATTGCCGGAAATATAGCAATATAAAAATAAAACGTGCAGATATCACACGGTTAAAGTGCCGTGACAACAGATTTGATAAAGTGATTGCGGGAAATGTAATACACTTATTAGAGGAGCCAGTTGCTGCAATAAAAGAATTGGAAAGGGTATGTAGAGCGGGTGGAAAAATTATTGTCCCAACATATATTAATGCGTCTAAGGGTGTGAATAAAAAGGCTGTACGTTTTTTAGAGTTGGCTGGAGCAAATTTTAAACGGCAATTTGATATTTCTACCTATGGAAAATTTTTTGAAGATGCCGGATACAAAAGATTGTTGGTGCCAGCCAAACAAAGTTTGGCTTTGCAAAGCTGGAATGATTGAAAGAGTGAAAAATAAATTAAAGCAAAGGTGAACAAAGTTCACCTTGCAGGAAGGAGATAAAGCATGATAACGGAAGCATTTGATAATCAATCGGCAGTAATCATTAACCCGCAAATCAAAGAGAATGCACCTGAGGTTGATGCGTGTATTTTAACTTTCTCACACGTTATAGAAGAATTTGTCCTGGCGAATTATGACTGCAGGCAGATTGCATCATTTTGGTTTGCAACGGGTAATACACCGATTTATTGCATTGATTATAAGGGAAAGAAATTTGCGTTTTATAAGACTTATGTGGGAGCGCCTGCGTGCGTTGGCACGGTAGAGGATACATTATCAGAAATAAAGACGGACAAATATATCGTATTTGGCGGTGCAGGCTGCCTGAATAAGGAAATTGCACATGGGAAGGTTATGATACCCACAGAAGCCTGGCGTGATGAGGGGACTTAATTTATATACATTTTTCACAAGCGGCGATTTGCTGGATGCACCTGAATGGGATAGCAGGCGGAAGGAAGGGGAAACAAAAGACACCCAGCATGATACAGGCCATTTTGATATTGCACTGGAACTGGCAAGATATGTTGTGGAATTCTAAGTGCAGGCAGTCTTTACATAGAATAGAAGGAAACAGGGATAGGGTAATTTGCAGTTTTATCCCTGTTTTTTAGCTTACTAAATGGGCTTAAAGAAAATGTTTTGAATAAATTGTATTTTTGGATTTCTATACATTGTTTGCTTTTAAAAGAAAATTTGACAATCCAAGGCATTATATATTTTATCTCATTAAATTCATTATATCCAAAAGAATTATCGAAATAATTGATAACTGTGCTTAAAGCAGTTCCATGACTGCCGATTACTATATTTTTTCCTTTATCTTTTTCTAATATTTGTATCAGTGCATTAATATTCCGTTTCCGTACTTCATATAAAGATTCTCCATTGAAAAGTTTAAAATCAAAGTTTTCCCATTGTTTTTTGCAAAAGTTATCAAAATCATCTATCCATGCGTTTCCAACTTTGCGTTCTCTAAAATCATTTATTAATGTTATTTTCATTCTTTTAGCATCAGCAAATTCTTTGACAGTATCAATGGCTCTTGTATAGGGACTTGAGAAAATGGTGTCAATTTCCTTATCCCATAAGAATTTCGTTACTAATATTCTGTCTTTTAAGCCTTCTGTGGATAATTCGCGGGTTAAATCGTTGTGGTTATTTAAATTTGGCATTGCGTGGCGCACAAAATAAACAAAGGTCAAGTTGTCATCCTCCATAATTCGTAACAATAGGTTTGCTGGCGAAGCCTGCAATCTGTTGTTTGGTATAGTTTTTAAAAATTAACTTTTAGTAACATTACTAAATTAACAAGTATTCTGGTGATAAATGGCTTTAAGGCAGGGCAGAATTCATGCCTTCTTTGCTTTTTTTCCTGATATGCTGATACTTATTATAAACAACACGATACCGCCTGTAAAGTATATAAGCCTTGCAGTACAGAATTCCATGCTGACCTCAAATGCAGGTTCGCCAAAAGCATCGAAAGGCAGGGATAACGGATAGCTGCTAAAATATCCTGCGCCAAAAAAGTCAAAAGCTCCGTTGAAATCAGAAAAGGAGACGGCAAAGGCAGCTAACATTAAGAGGTAGAGCAGTGCCTGATGTATCCGCCCGGCAAGCTGTCCAATGCCGACTGCAAAAACAAAGCAAGGCGGCAGGATGAATAGCGCTGGAAGCAGGAATCCCGCAAATTTGTGATATTCCCAAAAGTGGATATAGAAAAACAGGCTGATGCCAATTGCCAGTATAGAGATGATTAAAAAACAGACGAGTAACGCCGTACTGCGTATTATCAAGAATTGACCGGGGCTTATGGGCGTTTGTTCTGTTAAGATTTCTACGCTTTTTTGTTTTTTAGAATAATAAAAGGATAATAAAAACAGTACCGTTAAGATAGAAAACGGCATAACCTTTCCTAAATAAGCCCCGAAGCTCCATGCAGAAAACGGTGCTGTATAGGCAATTCCCGCAATAATATCCGTTGTAAGCAGATACCATGCATACACCCCGTTCACAAGAAGCAGCCCAATAAAAATTTTATTAATGATAAGCCTTTTTAACTCGTAATAAAAGATTCTATTCAAGATACAAATCCTCCTTTGTCAGATTGCAGGCATTCAAAAAGTCCTGAAAAGTAAATAGGTCGCTATTCGGATTTTGCAGGGAATTTTCTTTATACATGCCCTGCAAAATCGCATCCATTTTTTCCTCACCGCCAACTAATTCCTCTGCTCTTTTAATCATCAATGGCATCCTGCTATACCAGTTGATACTTTCATTTTGTTGATTTAGGCGGGCACGGTACTTTTTGGGCAGCTTTTTAAAATACTCAGGATGGCGGTAATAAAACTCTCTGTTCTGTGTATCCACATCTTCCTGCCACTTGTCAAGATAATATTTTTTTGCATAAAGCGCTCCATATTTTTCCTTAACGATTCGGTAGGTTGAGTACACTGTCAGCCCTTCATTTGACCACAGTTCTTCCTCTTTACATTCTAAGCCATAACTTCTCCACCACTGGTGCACCATTTCATGGATAAAAACTTCGGTATTATTTGCACCCTTTTGTGGGTCGTTTAAAGTATCCGGCGATAAAACTGTTTCAAACCATTCACAGTAACCTTCTGTTGCATGTCCCCCCATTGCCATAGCGCTTATCTGCTGTAGCAACAATCCCTTTTTGCCATTTGCATACTGGCTTTTTCCGTAATGCTTCGTACAATAATCAAAGACATCAATGATTGCCTGCTGCACATTATTATTTCTCACAGTATCTTCATATTTTTTGCCATATGCAAAGTCGATTTTCACATCGCCCGCTAAAAATGACTCTGTTTTATAATCGGCTGCGTAAAAAGTCATCAAATATCCACTAGCACTTTTGGTTGTCCATGTTTTGGTTCCATCATGATTATCCACAAAATTATGCATAGGCTCATAATCCAAAAAAGGTATAAGATTCTCCGGCATGGTAATACGTGCGGTGCACGGCCCCGTAGTAGTCATATTTACAGGAGCTATAGCAGCGTCGTTTAGTGAAATGTATTCTTTATCAATACTCTGATAAACCATAAAAGGGTACATAAACCGTGCCATTGACGGAAAACCTTCATATTCTATTGTCAGTACCCCGCTTTTACCTTTTGGCAGGATAAGAACCAGCGACTGGCTTCCATTGACAGCGTCACCTGGCATTTTATAGGTAAGCTTTTCACCGGCGTATGTGACAGATGTAACCTTATATCCGGTATTGAGCTGTATTTTTTGTTCACCGCCGCCAGTATAATGGCTGTAATCATATTTCACCTTGCCGGAGAGGCTTCCTTCCACAGGGTTTACAATCAAAGAATAATCTATAGAATCGGCCATGATGATATCCGGATATTGTGAAAAGTCCTGTTCTACATATTCTTCCGGTCCATGGTCCACAAAAGGCTGATTTATCCACAATAACACACCTGCTGCTAAGAAAGTGGCTGAAAGAATGAGAATATACAGCTTTTTTAGGCCTCTGGCAAATGAAAGAACCAGATTCTTCTGGTACTTCCGTATGCATAAAAGTGCAAAAAACCAGCTTCCCGCTGCAAGGAGAAACCAGATAGCACGGGTATAAATTCCAACTCTTAATGGCCATATGCTGGGGAAACCGTCAGAGTATGTTACAATAAGTGGGTTCAGCCAGCGCGAAAAATAATCGTCCTTGGCAAACCTGCTAAAGCTGAAATAGCAAAGTACCGCATAGAGCATGACGGCAAGTTCTATACGTCTTGTAATCTGATAAAATGCCTCCGCAAACAAAATAGAGATAAACCATGTGGGCATCATAAAGGTAAAAAAGTTTCCCATATAAAAGCCAATTGAAAAAAGATATTCCATCTTATCTGCTGTATAGGGAAGATAAAGAAGGGAACTAAGAATCGTTGTTATGACAGAAAACGAAAGCAGTGCTGCTGCTCTGGCAGCGCAGAGTATGGCAGGAGAGGCAATTGCATCCGAAAGCACATCTGTTCCCATACGGTGCTGCCTGTCAGATTCTGCTATAGTAAATACTGCCCACAATATAGCTCCAATGGTTGTCCCGGCAAGCACAGGGTTTGCAATGTATTTTCCTGACATGACTTCCGAATAGCTCATAGCAAAAACAGAATATCCCAAAAGCGGGGCGCATAAGCATAATATCATAATGCCCCATAAGAATTTTGAAAGTGCCAGCCTCCTTAATTCTACACGGTAAAGAGAGAAAAATTTCATTCTTTTTCCCCCTCTCTCTTTATACAGTAAAGATAGGCGTCTTCTAAGGTTGGGTCAGTGTTCTTTGCAAATGAAGGCAGCTTATCTGCCACGATTCTGCACTGTATGCCGCCTGCAATATTGACTTTCGAGACTACCTCACACCCCTCTGGAACATTATCACCAAGCTGCGACACATAGATGCCGACATGCCCCTTTGTCTGCAAAATTAAATCAGACGGTGTTCCGTCGAACAGGATGGAGCCGTTATATATAACAAGCACACGGTTACATACAGCCTGTACATCTTCGACAATATGTGTTGATAACAGAATGATTTTATTCTGTGCCATTTCTGAAAAAATATTGCGGAATTTGACTCGTTCCTCTGGGTCAAGGCCAACCGTCGGTTCATCCAGGATTATTAGCTCAGGATTGCCAAGCAGCGCCTGTGCAATACCAACTCTCTGCCGCTGCCCGCCGGACAGGTTGTGTATTCTTACCTTTTTTCGCTCTGCCATATTGGTCTGTTCTAACACAGAATCAATTGCTTTGTTTTTATTTTTTATTCCTTTTAGAGCTGCCATATAATCTAAAAACTGCCAGACATTCAGCTCATCATACAAGCCAAAACTCTGCGCCAGATATCCAAGTTTGGATTTAAACTTTTTTTCCTGTGAAAGCAGCGGCTTCCCATCAAGCAGAATTTTTCCTTTTGTGGGAACAAGTCCTGCAATCAGCAGTTTCATAAGTGTTGTTTTCCCCGCGCCATTCGGTCCGAGGATACCGATAAAATTCGGCGTTTCTGCCTGCAGAGTAATATCCTGCAGCGCTTTTTTTCCTGAAGGATAAATCATAGTAATGTCGTTTGCTTCAATCTTCATATGTGTATACCTCCTGCATACATCTTATCACATATTATGCGGAGTCTGGTTGTAGTCCATGTGTGTTTTATGTGGAGTTTTTGTGTAGAAGGCAAAATGTCTTTTCAAATTCTGCTATAAACCTTACGCCATTTCCACAATTTTTTATGCTGTGTTTCACTCCGTATGTGTCTAATATCATACGCAGGATGTATAGTCCAAGACCGCTGCCATGTGCTGTATCTTTACCGGCACGGTAAAAAGCTTCATAAATATGCGGCAAGTGTTCCTCTTCTATATGTGCGGGAGCATTTGTAATGATTAATATGGATTTATCGTCTTTTTTCTGAAACGTCACACTGACTGTTCCGTTTTCCGGTGAATGCCCTATGGCATTTCCTATAGCATTCCCAAGCGCTTTTTTAAGCAGTTTTTCATTGCCTGAGGCATAAATATCCTCTTCTATATCTGAAATCAGGCGAACTGCTTGAAACTTTGCCATATCGCGGTAATCATTTAATAGCTCTTCAATCATGGAAGAAAGAAGTACGTGAGCCTCCTCTTCTCCCCTTGCCATGTCAATATACGAAATCGAAAGGATTTCTTTTATAAAACTGTTTAGAGACTGCAGGATTTTGGCGGAACGCGCAAGGTATTTTTCTCTGTCTTTATAAACACCGATTTCCGCCTGCATTCCCTCAAGCTGCCCAATAACTATAGCAATTGGGGTTTTAAGTTCATGTGAGACGCCCGAAAAGAAAAGCATGTTCCTTCGTTCTCTTTCTTGCTCAAAGGCAATTTCATCTGCAAGCAGGGCATTCTGGCTATTTAGCTCCATAAGTGCCGCATGTATTACTCCGGCGGTTAAATATCGACGTTTTACTTGCTTAAATTTCCATCTGCTGCGTTGTCATCAATTGTTGTAGCACTCGCTACAACTCATTCTTCCGCCTTGCAGATGAAAATTTATTCTGCGTAAAATTCATCGACATTTAACCGCCGGAGTAATAGTTTGTCAGACATTTTATTAATGCTTTTTGACAGCTCGCCTATTTCATCATCACGTATATCCGGACAATACCAGTTAAAATCCAGATTTGCAATTCTGTCAGCAATCTTGCTTACACGGATAATCGGGCGGGTCATATAATATGAAAATAACGATGCACTCAGAATTGACAATAGTAATATGCCACTGCCAACAAATGGCAGGCTTTGATGAAGTGCACTTGTTATTTCTTTTGTGTGAAATGGATTGTAACCGGCTATAAGAATATATTCCTTGTCAGAATCCATAAATCGGAACGGATATTCTTTTTCCTGCACTTGTATCTTCTGCTTGTTTTCTTTTACCACAAAGGTAAACAAGTTGACTTCTTCACGGTTGGCATTCACTAATATTAAATCTGCGCCTGTTTCTTTGATAAAGTCTAGAAATAAATTCTCGCTTTCTGATACTTTTGCCTTCCTTAGCTTAGAAACTAATTCCTCCGTTTTTACCTCGAGTTTCCTGCGTGTTTGCTTCTCATTGGTTTCCGGAAGGAAAATTCCAATAAAAGAATATGATAAAACACTGATCATAAGGCAGAGTGCCAGCAGCATAAAAAATGTTTTTTGTGTTAACTTCCGCATAATCCCCTCCTTTTACGCACAGTTTTTTCTTCAATCCTCAATGTTTTTGCAGTTTATAACCTACGCCGCGGATTGTTTCAATATACTCTTCTTCCCCTAATTTTTTCCTTATATTTTTTATATGTGTATCTACAATCCGCGTATCTCCGTAATACTCGTATCCCCAAAGCTTTTCAAGAAGTGATTGCCTTGTGACAACTTCACCTGGCGTCTGCATAAGCTCTAGTAAAATTTCAAATTCTTTCAATGTAAAGTCCACGTTTTTTTTGTTAACACTTACCGTATATCCCTTTAAATTCAGTGAAATATTATGATAGCTTAGGCAGTCTGTCCCAATGTGGGCGGCCCTTCTTAGAACAGCAGCCACTTTATGCAGCAGAAGTGTCATGGATACAGGCTTTGTAATATAATCATCAATATGCAGGTTATATCCGCGCACCTGATGTTCCTCGCTGCCAAGTGCCGTAAGCATGATAACTGGCACGTCAGAATCTTTGCGAAGCAACTCGCATACACCATAGCCGTCAATTTTGGGTAACATCAAATCAAGCAGTACCAAATCAAAATCATATTTTCTGACAATTTCCAAGGCTTCTATCCCATCTGCTGCTGTTATTACCTTATACTCTGCGCTTTCTAAAAAATTCATAAGGAGCTCCCGATAATCAGGGTCATCCTCCACCACAAGAATCAATGCCATATGCCACCTCCGGTAATTTGTACAGTTGAAAAACATAAAGAAGTTTTAAATAGAATTAATTCACTATTCATAACTTATCACGTTATTGTAGCATAGCTGGTTCTCCAACTGCAAGGCATCAGATACGGAAGTGTTTAATAATCATGTATTCACAGAGTAAAATTGGTGCAATTCCACTGCCTATCAATAACTGTGGGTTACTTTTTCAAAAAAACGTGGAAAGTCAAATAATGAATGGTGTTGACAAACAGGTATACAAATGTCATCATTGATTTGTATACCTGTTGGCAGGTTCTTCTGCATGTTCGTTTTACCGTGTAATGTATCTGAAACGGAAAGACGGGACTTGCGGTAAGATATTTCCGGCTACAGACAGTTGCTTCGTATACCAGTCTGGCGTATCATTCTATGATTATAATGAAAAGACAAATGAGCCGTTTTGGAAATTGTTTGGGATTAAGGATATAAATAAGTTCTTTGGGGGTGATGCTTTTAGATTTCATAATTTGAGAAAAGAAAAGGAAGAGATTTGGAAGGGTATTTTGCTATGGATGTAGAATCTAAAAGAGAACCTTGGAGGATTAATTTGCAACCATTAAATAAGGATAAGCAGCCATATAATCCATGTAATATTGACGAAATAGCAGAAAGTGTAAAAATTATTGAAATTATGGAGGTGAGCAAACATTATGAGTGATTATATTGAATATAATGATAAAATTGCGTTTCACCCAGAATACTATATTAAAGAAATTGTTGAAAATAGTGGGCTTACTCAGGAGGTCTTTGCTAAGAGACTGGATACTACGCCTAAAAATCTTAGTTTACTGATTAGAGGAGAACAAAGCCTATCTATTGATATAGCTATGAAATTATCCAGAATGATAGGAACCAGTGCTAATTATTGGTTAAATTTGCAAAATGCTTATAATGCCTTAATAGCTGAATGTAAATCGGAAGAAGAATTAGTAAGAGAACGTAAAACATTTGAGTATTTCGATTATAAATATTTCAGAGATAATTATGGCTTACCGGATTTACCACGGAAAAAGAATGAACAGATTAAGAGAGTCAGGCAATTTCTTAATGTAGCAACACTTTCCGTATTTGCCAAAAGAGATATGGCTGTAAGTTTTAGAAATTCTACAAAAGAGATATCAGAGGGAAATATTATTAAGGCTAATGTTATGGTTCAGATTGCAACAAATAAAGCACTAAAGACAGAAGCACCCAAATTTAATAAGAAGAAATTTGAAGATGCTGTCAAATATGCATTGACCTTAACTAAAAATCACGAAGAATTTTACCCATTGATTCGTAATGCATTTCTTGAGGCTGGTGTGATTTTTATTATTTTGCCTAATATGTCTGGTTCAAAAACAAATGGTGCTACAAAAAAAATTGGCGACAATATAATGCGAATGGTAAATGATAGAAGATTGAATGCAGATTCATTTTGGTTTACTCTTTTTCATGAGATTGGGCATATTGTTAATGGTGATTATGGTATTTCTTTTGAAAAAGAAAGTGGCGGGCAAGAGGAAGCTGCTGATAAGTTTGCAGAAGATAGTCTGATACCGCTGGAAAGGTATCAGGATTTTTTAGCTGAAAAGAAGTTTGATTTGCAGTCTATAAAAACATTTGCAAATCAGATTGAACGTGACTCTGGAATTATTCTTGGAAGATTACAGAAGGATGGAATTATTAGCTTTGATGATTGGAGAATGAAGTCACTACGGCATAAGTACAGAGTAAAAACTGCACTTTGATGATGTTGGGGTTAAAAGCACATTAGGATATAGCAAATATGGGATGTTTGGAAGTGGAATAAAGAGAAAGAATAAAAAGGGGGATTATAATAATGCATTTTACATATTGTCCACACTGTGGAAGTAGTCTTATTAAAAAAGAGATAGGTGATGAAGGAATGCTTCCATTCTGCGAAAGATGTGAGATTCCTTTATGGGATATGTTTACTACAAGCATAATAGCAGTGGTTGTTAATGAGTATGATGAAATCGCACTATTAAAACAGAATTATGTATCAACCACTAAATATGTTTGTGTTGCAGGAATTATGAAAATAGGTGAATCAGCAGAGGATACGGTTATTCGTGAAGTTTCGGAGGAGATTGGTTTACAGATAGATGATTTACGTTACATAAGAAGTTATCCATACAATAAAAAAGAAATGCTTATGCTTGGATATAAAGCAACCGTAAAGAAGAAAGATTTTATAATATCAAATGAAGTTGATTCGGCTGAATGGGTTAAATCGGATATTGCATTAAGTCTTTTGCGTGAAGGCAGTATAGGATGGCAGTTGGTTAAAGAGATAATAGAAAAAGACCCAGAGAAGGAGTGAGGTAATGCGGCATGCAGAAATTAAAGACCTGGATTGTGTTTTGCAGATTACAAGTGACACCATATCGGATGTATATTCCCATTATTATGCAGAGGGTGTGGTTAATTTTTTCTTAAATCATCACAACAGAGAAAATATTTTATCTGATATTGAAAATGGGCTGGTATGGCTGTTAGAGGAAGATGAAAACGCAGGGGATTATCAAAAGAGTAGGAAGCAGTCATAATGGACATTGGGAACTGCTTTAGTCAGCACCTTTTTACTTTTTTAAAAATTCAAGTCTATCAGTATTTAATTCATAACGATTTATAAAATCGTCAGTATTTCGCTTACAAGCCCATTCTTTCGCCATTTCTTCCAAGCGCGTGCAGTAAAATCCTTTGCCATAATCATTATGCTCATTACCGATATTTCTATTTGGAATCTCAATAATGTGGTCTGTTCCGTGTAGTAAAGTGATTGGAGTGTTAACCTTACAAAATCGTAACCTTATGTCACCTTATACACAGGACAATTTCATTTATAACATATATAATACTTTTATATTACATCGAAAGTTCAGTATTGCAAGAATTTACGAAGTATAAATTGCGATATTGAACCACCGGGGTAATAACAAGGATGTTGGGTTCAAAAGGAGGGATTGTATGAGCAGTATATTAAAAATCAGTCAGATTGAAAAGTATTATGGCAGCAAATCCAGTCTGACAAAGGCGATTGACAACATATCATTTGAGGTTGACTCGGGGGAATTTGTTGCCATAATGGGGGCATCCGGCAGTGGAAAGACAACGCTATTAAATTGTATTTCTACCATTGACAGGGTGACATCCGGACACATCTATGTTGCGGGTGAAGACATTACCGGATTAAGGGGCAATGCATTAAATAAGTTTCGCAGGGAACAGCTTGGGTTTATTTTTCAGGATTTCAATTTGTTAGATACTTTAACTGCCTATGAGAATATTGCACTGGCATTGTCTATTCAAAATGTTCCTGCGAATGAAATTGATTTGCGTGTGAGGAAAGTGGCAAAAGAACTTGGTATTGAGGCAGTGTTTGACAAATATCCATATCAGATGTCAGGTGGGCAGAAACAGAGAGTAGCTTCTGCGAGGGCGATTATCACAAATCCAAAACTGGTTCTTGCGGATGAACCGACAGGTGCTCTGGATTCCAAGTCGGCAAGGATGCTTTTGGAGCGTTTTGAATATCTGAATCAGACGTTGCTGGCAACTATTTTAATGGTTACACATGACTCGTTTACTGCCAGTTATGCGTCGCGAGTTATTTTTATAAAAGATGGAAAGATATTTCATGAAATCAACCGGGGAGGAGAGGGACGAAAGGTATTTTTTGATAAAATCATAGATGTCATTACGTTGTTAGGAGGGGATGTAAGCGATGCTCTTTAAATTATCTATAAAAAATATACAAAAGAGTATGAAAGATTATGCGGTGTATTTTTTCACCCTGATTATCGGCGTCGCAGTTTTTTATATGTTTAATGCGATTGAAACGCAGACAGTTCTTTTGGATGTATCAGATTATATGCGTGAATATATTGGTATAATGTCAGATGTGCTTTCGGCGGTTAGCGTATTTGTATCGGTTATTCTTGGATTTCTGATAATCTATGCCAGCAGGTTTTTGATGAAAAGAAGAAATAAAGAGTTTGGGGTATATCTTACGCTGGGTATGGGAAAAAGAAAGATTTCCATGATTCTATTTATAGAAACATTGCTGATAGGCGTTATTTCACTGGTAGTCGGACTTGGATTTGGTATTTGTGGTTCGCAGGTTTTAAGTGTTCTCGTTTCTAATATTTTTGAAGCAGATATGACAAAGTTTGAATTTGTAGTATCTGTAGAAGCATGTGCTAAATCTGTTATTTATTTTGGGATTATGTATTTTCTGGTGATGATTTTTAATACAGTGGTAATTAGCAGATGCAGGCTGATTGAATTATTGCAGGCGGGGAAAAAGTCAGAAGAGGTTAAAATGAAAAATCCTCTGCTGTGCGTGGTGGTTTTTCTGATATCTGCAGCAGCGCTTTGTTATGCGTATTATATTGTGACAGCAGGAATTGATAAGTTAGATGATACCAATTTTGTGTTTTTTATAATTGGCATTGGTGCTGTCTCTACATTCTTTATTTTTTGGTCTGTTTCGGGACTCCTGCTAAAGATTGTAATGCATTGTAAAAAAATATATTACAAGGGACTAAACAGTTTTATCCTGCGCCAGATTAGCAGTAAAATTAATACGATGGTATTATCTATGACCGTTATTTGTCTGATGCTTTTTGTAACAATTACTGTATTGTCATGCTTTTTGTCTATTAAAAATGCAATGTCATCTAATTTGTCTGAGCTTGCACCTGTGGATTTGCAAATGGGGATTGAGATGAATGTAAAAAAGGGACAGGGACATTATAATAAAAAGCAGAGGAATCATGTCGGGAGCACGGTGCTGGAGTTATATAAAAAGCTGGGAGCGGATATTGAGCCTTATTTTAAAGAATATGTTGAAGTCTATCTGTATGAGACGAAAAAGTTGACATTTAGTGATACTTTGGGAAGTACAGTGGCAGGCATGAAGGAACTGTATCCATATATGGATTATAATGTACCGGAAGTTCTTATTACAATTAGTGATTATAATAAAGTTGCTAAAATATATGGAAAGGAAACCTATTCTTTGGCAGAGGATGAATATATGATAATAGCAAATTTTGAGCCAAAGATAGAAATGAGAAATGAGGCACTAAAAAAGCAGGAGAAAATTACAGTTTTTAATTATAGTCTGAAGCCAAAATATACGGAATGCAAGGATGGTTTTATTGAAATGGAGGGGAGTCCTGCCAACGAAGGGATTCTTGTAATACCGGACACGGCAGCCGATGATAAGTACATTGCCAGAAATGTATTAATAGGAAATTATAAGACTACGGATAAAAAGGAAAAATATAAAATAGATGAGGTCCTCAATTCTGTTAAGCCGTATGAAAAGGATTACATTCTTCCAAATGGAAGCAGTAAGGTTGGGATTATAGATGGAAATATAGGCAGTGGGGCCATGCTGACATTTATTGGTATTTATCTTGGAATTATTTTTCTGATATCCAGTGCTGCCATTCTTGCATTAAAGGAATTGTCGGAAAGTTCAGAAAATATAGAGCGTTATCAGATGTTACGCAGAATTGGGGCAGATGAAAAAATGATATCAGTGGCACTTTTCCGTCAGATAGGTATTTTCTTTTTGTTTCCGTTGGCTTTTGCCTGTATTCATGCTGTCTTTGGTATAAAGTTTACTACTTATTTTTTAGCGGCATTTGGCCAGACAAATTTGTTGCCGCCCATTATAGTAACGGCTGGCATATTGATATTTATTTATGGGGGGTATTTTCTTATCACATATATGTACAGTAAAACAATAATCCGGGAAAAATAGAAATATAAAATCATGCGATATTTAACTTCCGAAGTAATAGAACAAAGCTTTTTCTGTATCGGATGGGAGATTTGTAAATCTTCGTTAATTTGCATAGAAGAAAAAGTAAGGGAGTGGACGAATTATTTTTATTTCAAGGCTGTTCGAGGCCGTTGGTGCTTAAACTGCGTAATGTGCTGTTTTATGCACCATTACGTGCCTCGTCAAGCGGAAGCGTGCCTTAATAAAAATAATTTGTCCATTTCCTTTATGATAAATAATAATGCAAATTGACGAAGTCCGTATTAAAATTCTAATTCCATTTGTTCTACCACTTCAATTTGCGATACCACCATTGTTTCGGGTTCATCGCCTTTTATGTGATTTACCCGAAGATATTGCATTCCATTTCTCAGGCTTGCCGCAATCAGATTCAGGACATAAATATTATCAAAGCGGTTATAAATGGATTCCCCGCCAAGTCCGGTCAGACAGATTAACTGGGTATTTGCCTTTTTGGCGATATCCATTAAAGGTTTTAATAGATGGGAAGCGTTTGTCTGGGCAAAAGGATTATCCATAACAAGCACTTTTCCTTCATTCCGGTCAGCAAAGAAATCTGTGTCATCCTTTCTCATATAATAAAGCAGGCTGGAAAGAATGACAAAGGCAGATAAAAAGCCTTCTCCACCGGAATTTTTTGCCACTTCCGCCCAGGTAATCGGATATTCTCTCTGGGCTTCTATTTTGTACAGCCTGATTTGTACATTGCTAATCCCAATTACGGTATCGTACAGTTTTTTCGTTGTAATCTGCGTGCCGAAATATTCCTGTGCATTTTCATTTTGCTCAAAAAGAGCAATTCCCCTTTTGGTAATTTCATCAATCATATCAAGAAGGCGGATATGATATAGTTCTGCATTTTCTTCCCATTCCGGCAGCCCCATCCGCAGCATCTTCAAAGGCCGTTCCCTGACGGTAATGGTAGAATTTGCATCAATTTTCCCAAGATTACTATGTACCTCTTTTACATAGTCCTCCATGAGCTCTACAATTTTTTCCTTCTCTTTCTCGATTACAGAAATGTCAACCTCCAGCTTTTCCATTAAATTATCATAGGACTGAACGGTTGTATGAAGCTGATGCAGCACCTGAGCGGCATCCTCTGTCAATTCGAGCATTGCTTCCAAAGGCTTCCGGTAGAAATCTTCTGCAAAGGCTTCCATACGCACAATCTGGTTAAGGACACGCTCCAAATGTTCCCGCCTGTCGCGGCATTTCTCTATTAACTCTTTATAATCCCTGACGAGGCTTCCTTTTCTGTCACGGAGTTGTGCGCGGCCCATTTCAGCAATATTTTCCTCCCAATCCATCTCTTCATCGGCTGGCAGGTTACTATATTCTGCCAAAGCTGTCAGATTTTCTTCATAACTTTGCAGGGCTTCATGGAAAACATCTGCTTTTTCCTGCAACTGTTTTTCCTGAAACAGAAGTTGGTTTTTGGCAGCATCAAAATCCTTATCCTGAATCTCTTTTTTCGGAAGAACGTCTTCTTCATCACATTCTGTCTGAATCCGTTTCAGCTTGTCCAGCATTTGATTTTTTAAGACTTCAATCTGTGTCTCTTCCTTATGGAAGAGCATTTTTTTGTTTTCAATTTTTTTCTTTAAGTCCTCTAGCTTGATTTCCAGATGGGTTTCTTCTTTTTCGTTGTAATCTTTGTCAAGCCAGACATTATGCTCCAGCCTGTATTTTATCCTGAGGCGTTCCAGTTCTTTTTCTGCATCCTGATACCGTTTTAACGCTTTTTGTTCCTGTGTTTCGAGCTCCTTTAACGCTTGTGAAAGACCGGAAGTGATTGCTTTAAATCTTGCTTCCATATCGGCAATGCTTAGTGTTTCAATCTCTGTACTGTCTTTGATTTGCGGCTTTTGGTTATAGTCCGCATAGCACCGGAAGCTTTCCTGCAAAAGTGTCTCTTCTTTTATCAGATTTGCTTTTTGAAATTCTATTGTTTTTAGCTGTTCCTGAAGTTTGTTAAGCTGGCTGTTAGATAACTGCTTTCTTTCCAAAAGCCGTTCCGTATCCTTTCTGCATTTTTCCAATTCTGCAAAATCCTGCTCATATATTTCGTAGAAGCTGCAAAGTTGTTCAAAATCTTCTGTGCGGCGCCTCTTCTCCTCAATTTCCCTGACTGCTTTCTGGATTTTGGCTTCTAACTGTTTCACAGAATCTCTGACAGATAGAAGCTCTTCTGAAGAGGTACGAATTTTTTCTGTCAGTTCTTCGATTTGGTGTTTTAATTCTTCCAGGGCTTCTTCATTTTCTTTATAAAGCTCCCTGCTGACTGCCTGATTGCGAATCGTTTCCTTTCGCTCGAAGTATTCTTCATATTCTGTATTTCTGATTTGAATCGCATCCTTTTTTCGTTGAATCTGCTGTTTCAGTTCTTCTGCTATAAGTGCCAGTTTCTTTTCATTTAACAGATTTTCGTTAAAAAGCACATAAAAACTCACACCGGAAAAGGAAATAACACTTCCCGGAAATTTTTCCTGTTTTGTTTCAAGCTCTTCTCTCCTGACAATTGGGATTGGAAAAGAGGTATAAATATCTCCTGCATGGGCAGAAAGTTTTTCCAGCTCCCTGTCGGAACAGATTAAAGCATATGGCAAAAATGGATGGCGGCGTACCAGTTCCTTATTCTGTTTTTCAGAGTATCCATTCTTTTTCAGCCATTCCATACCATATACCACATGAATGCCTAAATCTGCCAGCTCTTTACTTAATTCTTCCGGTAGTTCCAGTGTCTTTCCCTGTGTCAGTTTCTGATATTCCTTCTCCAGTGCGTCCTCCTCTTTTTCGAGACTGCGGCGAAGCTGTGCAATTTCCTGTAATTTCCGATCAGAAACATGCAGGATTTTATCAGTATCAAATTTGTCTTCTTCTGACATATCCAGGTATTTTAAAATATTGGCCCGCACAGTAAGTTCATTGTTGTAGTTTTGCTGTAATTCTTCTTTCTGCTGCTGTTCCCAGATATTTTTCTGCTGCGCCTTTTTCTGCTCCTCCAGATTGCGCTCCAATCCTCTGATTCGTTCCTTAGAATCTTCAACTTGTTTTTTCCTTCTGGTTTGCAGTCTGAGCAAGTCCTCCATTTCCTGTTTATAAACGGTCCCTTTGATATCTAACATTCCTGGCTCATAACTTCCCATAATGTTTCGTGAAAGGTTTTCTCCATAACGCTTATTAAAACGTTCTTCCTGTGCGTCATAAGACCTGACATTGCTTTTTAAAGACCCCTCTTTTGCTGCATTTTCCCGTATTGCCTGCTCGGTTGCTTCTATTTTTTCCTTCCGTTCCGAAATATCTTTCTCGGTTTTTTGTATCTCTTCGTCTGTTTCCCTTTGATTTTTGGTGTTACTTTCTAATAAAGATTCATAATGGCACTTTAGTTCATATCCCAAAAAACTGCGCTCCGGTACTAAGTCTTCATTTTTTCTGTGAAAAACGGCTACCTTTTGCTGAACCTCCTGCAGCTCTGTTAATTCCTCTGTTACAATAGACTGCTGTTTTGCACACAGAAGCAGATGAAGCGTTTCTTCACTTTCGTGTTCTTCCCGCTCTAATTCATCCTGTTCCATTCCAATCATATCTCTGTTCAGGATGTGATATTTCTGTCCTTCCTCTAACTGATAATATTCTCCCGACAATTTTTCATATTCAAGACGCGCTGCAGCTTCTTTTATTTCATCCAGCTCACTTCTGACCTCCTGCATTTTTTCCTGTACAGAATTTTTTACCAGATCCAATTCACGGATAAAGCCTGCAATTTGTTTTTCCTGTAGTTTCTTTTTCTGCTCTGTTTCCTGATATTGCAAAGCCTTTTCCTCAATCCTGCAGCTTTCCTCTTTAAACAGGTGGATAGTATCCCGGCGCTGGATTTTAGACTGATTATCCTTATATTGCTCTGCGTATTTTCCGGTAATTATCTGAAACTCCCGCATACGGTCTTTTTCTTTATTTAATTTGCCCTCCACTGCTTCCAAAAACCATTTTTCCACCAGTCCTCTTTCATCCTTACAGTCTGCGAAAAGATTGGAAAGCCCGGATTCTTCCAAATTTACTTTTTTGATGATAGTTTCCCATTCCTTATAATTAATCTGATATTCCGCCAGCTTGTCAAAATACTGTCTGGACTGGGCAGAGTTGCCCATATCATAATAAAAGAAATTCAGAGAGGAGTCCTTTTTAAATCCTTCAAAGAGCTGGCGGCAGGCGGTAAAGTTTTTTAAAACCATCTCTTTCTTTCCCTTTTCGACAACCGGAAGATGATGGATATCCGTAAGACAGGATTCCTGATATTCCGAAATAAAATTAACCAAATCCAGATTGTCTGTCTGCTCACCATCCATGCTTTGGCTTCTTCGCACCATCATTCCTGTCAGCACATATCCTGCTCCCTGATCTAAAATCCACTCCACTAAGATAAATGTCGGTTTTCCTGTTGTAAAATAACTTTCAAAAGGACGGTCTTTTGCATCCCTGTAGCGTTTGTGAACAAAAGGAGCCGTCATCATTTGGACAAGGACAGATTTTCCGCCTCCGTTGCGGAGGGAAAGAAGCGTGCTTTCCCCATTCAAATGAAAAGTCTCATCACTGATTTTAATTGCATTATTGTTATAATTTAGGTTAATGAAACGGACTGTATTTATTTTACTCATTTTCTGCCACTCCTAATACACGCCGGATTCTCTGGTAATTATTCTGGTTTAAAAGATTCCAGTCCATAAAATTATCCAGCTTTTTTGTTGTCATAATCATTTCATCCTGCTCCACATAGTCCACCAGCCCCTGCTTCTGTAAGAAAGTCAGAATCTGATGCAGAAAGCCTTCCTTCGTTGTACGGGCATGGGAACCCTTTTCGTCAGAACGTAAGGCTTCGTATGCTTCTAAAATATCCTGAAAGGCAATTCCATCTTCTTCCTCGTCCCCTGCATTTTCTGCGCCTTCTTTTAAGCGCTGTGAAAGGCAGTTCTGCAACTCACCTACCCGTATATATTCCCTCGTCTTACTGCTGCTTCCCTGTCCATCAAAAAATTCTACTAATATTGTCAAAATGACAAACTGGGAAAGATAATAATCTTTATCCGTTGCATTAGATTTGCAAAGCGCTGCCTTAAGCTGTGGTTTTGAAAATCCAAGAAAATTATTTTCCTCTTTTGGAATCAGGTAAATCACATTTCCATATCGTTCTATCGTACTGTTTGCAAGCTCGCCTTGCGATTTTACAAGATTCTGAATCTCTTCCTGCTCTGTATATGCCTTATACAAAATGTGCTCTGCGTCTCCCGGTAGTTCATGATGTTCTAAAAGATAATAAAAAATCTCCTGACTGGTTTTTATATCCTCTAATTCATATGCCATTTGTTTTTACTCCTTCCCCGTCACTCTTATGATTACATTGGAACATTTAATATTCTTTTTTTCTCCTCTTTCGCTGGTAACATTTTCAAAAACCACAGCTTCGCTATTTTCCAGACGGTAGGTTTCTATTTTGGCAATTCCGCTGTTTTCAGGATAATCCTCAATCAGGTGCAGCAGCATTTCATTTAACTGGAATTCTATTGGTTTGTCCTGGATATACTCGCTGCGTTCCTTTTGTAAATCCATAATATCAATTTCCCGGTTTCTGATTAATTCCACCATAATTTCTTTAAAAATTTCTACATTTGGAATCAGATTACTCTTTTCTACATCATTATCTGCCGTCTTTTCTCTGATTTCCAATAAAGAAACTTCTCCTTTTTCCACTGCCATTTTCAATAGGCAGCCAAGGCTGTTTTCGTATTTTTCAAGCTTTTCTGCCCGAAGCTGTTCCTGCTCTTTTTGCCATTCCTCTTCATCAAAATCAATCTGTTCTGCGGAATCTTTTTCTTCCTTTTTTCGGGTTGGTTTTTGTAATTCAAAGGCCTTGTTGATATTATAGCTTTTATCAATTTCCCGGTTAAATAATGGTCTTAAAAAATAATCCAGATTTTCTAAAGCCGCTGGCTTGTCCAGTATTTTATCATATAATTCTGCCCGAAGCGGAAATCTTTTAATCAGTGACATCTGCGACAATGCTTCTAATTCTTTTGTGTAAACGGCTTTTAAATCAAAATGGCTGTTCAAAATTCTTTGGTGCTCATCAATTGTCCTGCTCAGATAACGTTCAATTTCTTTCAGATGATTCAACTTTTCTTCGTCCTTTTTACTTAGGCGTTTTACATTAATATTTTCTTCTTCTAATTCCCTCGCCCTGCTCTTTACCAACTCCCTGTAATTCTGAAATTTCTGCTTTGTATCGCTAATTGTTTCCAGGTTTTCAAGCAAAATTTCCTCATAGTCCTTTACGGAATAATTCAGCGCGTTGCGCCGTATTTTCCCAACTGCTTCCTGAATTTTCTGAAGCTGGATTCTCATCAGGTTAAAGACATTTTTAATTTCATCCACAGCTTTATCATAGCTTTGTTTTTCCAGATGCATCTGAAAAATCATTTCGTGGATTGTCAGCTTCATATTATTTTCAATCTCAAGGGTAGACAATAAAAGATTATATCCATCATCTGTCAGATAATAAGAAGTTCTCTTTAATTCCTGGTCGATATAGATAATTTTGTTTGCCACATAGCTGATATGCATAATGTGGTAGGCATTGCTTTCAAAATCAAAGCCATCAAAATACATTACTTTTCCTTCGTTTGACAAAATAATATTAACAATAAAATCTCCCAGCCGCCTGCAATCCTCATAAGTCAGTTCCTTTTTAAAATGCTGTACATTTATGGTATCAATATACGCCCCAATGTCATCCATTGTACAGTTTTCTTCCTTTAAAGACTGCTCCATAATATATAACATAACCGCAAAAATTAGATTAATCTGCTCGTCTGCTTTTAAAAATCCATACTGTTTCCAGGTGGTTCTCTGCATACTGTTCTGCATTAATACGACATACATTCCCACATGCTTCATTCGCTTTGGAAAATGCTCTAAAAAATCATACCGCATTTCTTATTTCCTCATTTTCTAATGGATTATCATGAAAATCCCACGTATACGGGACAATCAGTTTTCATTTCTTAAAAGTCTGCTATATTTAAAATTTCCTGCGGAATATATTTTTCTTTTTCTAAAATCTCTTTCATCTGCTTTTCCTTTTCTATGGAAAAATAAGAAAAGAAATGTTCTGAAATATTCCTGTTCTGTTTCTCTTTGGTTTCCGGTAAGCCAGCCGTCTGTTCCGCTTTTTCCAACATCTTTTCATATGCCTGTACAAATGGCAAAATTTTCCATCGGGACCGGTAGGAGTTAGCAAGCTTTTCATAAATTCCAATTCCCTCATAATCCAAATCGCCAAAATATAAAATTCTGTTTTCGATTTCTGCCATATAAGGCTCCACACAAAAATCAAAATCCTCAAATGACTTGAGGATTCTTTTGCCTGCTCCATAAATCAAAGTTCCGATTTCTTCTCCAAATATTTTGCTTTTTCCTTCCAGTAAATGACGCCGCATACTGTAAAAGGTATCTTTATTTTCCAAAATCAAAAGACTTTGAGGTGTCAGACGTGTATGGGAATAGTAGGACAAGGGCTCTGCCGTGTTGTAAACATTTAGCTCTTCCATATTTAAATTACAACACTTTAAAATGCGCTTTCCCTGTTCCTTCGTTAAAAATTTTTCCCTGTTCCAGATTTCAAAACTCCGTTCATTCACTGACTCCTGATAGGAAAGCATTTTTAGATTGTTACGCAAATAGTGATTCAGCAATAAAACAAATTCTCTGTCTTTTTCATAGTTTTCTAAATGGGACAAATAATAATCTACAGAAATCATGGGATGCAGTCTGTATTTTAACTCTTCTTCTAATGCACTGTAATCTTTTTTCGCTTCTATTATCCAATAGGAACGGTATAATGCCGGACTTTTTCCATTTGTGCCAGAGGACCTGACCGGTTTGATTTTCTTCTGCTCTAATAAATTTATCACAAACTGATACTGCTGCTCGTAAGAATTCCTTATGTGGGATTTTAAAAGTTCTTCCAAAGAAATACGCTTCATCCTTAAGTCCCCGTTTGTCAAACATTTGTTTCTTCTTGCATTATATCCTCTTTATTCCATCTTATCAACAGTAAAATGATATTTCTAGATGAAAAAGTTGTATAAGGAAGATAAAATGATATAATCCATAACATTAAGCAAAAGGATAATGAAAAGCGACAAAAAGAAAGACTAGTATACAAAACATGAAAGAAACAGATTTCAATTTGACAGTGTAGTATCAATGACGAAACAAAGTATAAATCTAACCGGAAGGGAGAAGAGTATGATTACACAAAGTGGGAAGAAGAATGTTACCGTTCCTGTGCAGATAGCATTGAAAGCCTTTTCCTGCCGGAAAAGAATTTGGATTTGGAGGCTGATTTAAAAAAGCAGACGGTTTTAAGTGATGATTATTTCGAGCTGCCCCGAAAAGTTATTGTGAGAATCTATGAATCCGTTGGGCGTTGGACGAAAGAATTAGGACCGAATGGATATTTTACTTTTATAGGCCGGTATTTCGGAACGGAAATCAAGACTTTTAAAAAATATTTATTGAAGACAGATTTTTAAATCAGTAAATATTGAAAATGAGAGACTTTTATCTTTACAAGTCTCTCATTTTTCTATTATTACTCCGGTGGTTAAATATCGCAGTTTTAACTCGTTTAAATTCCTGGTTACATTTTGCCAAAAGCCTCGATGTAGCACCACTACACCTACGTTTTTGGCAGATGTATCCGAAAATTTATACTTCGTAAAATCATGCGATATTGAACTTCCGAAATAATAGTAATCCGGATTTCCTATAAATAAGGCTGTAAATTTTTACACAATTTTTCTTCAATCGTTGCCAGGCGTTTGCAAATATTTTGGACAGTCTGGTTTGCGGCAGGATATTGGTTCAGGTATTTGTAAAGGGATTTTACACCCATATTGCATCCATCTGTGATTAAATCTGCGATAGTAGAATCGCTGTCGCTCATGCCTATTTTCATATTTGTTTTAAGCCAGGACATGCCTTTTGCCATAATGCCTGGATCTTTTTCTTCGCTATGATATTCAAGCAGCAGGGAATGAACCTCATTACCGAGTTTTTCATGGTGTTCTTTGCTTTCCGTCAGTAAGTTTTTCATTTTATCATTCTGTGTGTTTTCTAATACTTCGTCAATGGTTGAGACGGCCATCTTTGTGCCGGCATCACATTCCTTAAGCAAATTAATTGTATCCATATTTTCCATAAGCATCCTCCTGATATATTACGAAATCAAATATTTTTCTTTTTAGTTTGTCTAAAAAGAAAAATTTTATGCTATCAAACTATAATATATGATAAAATTAATTTAGTAAATGATTAAAAAAATAAATATATTTGAAGAAAGGAAACTTTAGTGGTTACTATTCACGGTAATTTTTTAGTCAATTTTTAGCAAATAAAAATTGACCGGGGGGGGGTATTGCGTGATATATTAAAAATACATATAGGAAGTGCATTGTCGGAAGTGCACAGGTAGTTTTCTGCTGGTATATCGCCAAGTATTTTTCTGTTTGATTCGATAGTATGTTTGCATAATCAAAGTTTGGTTTTACAGCTATGGAAAAATAGAAGAATGCCTGTTTTTTATAGCGGTATTTTCACAGAAAAGTTTTTCAAAAATCTAAAAGGAGGATATGAGATGAGAAAAAAATATTTTAAGAAAGGGGTTGCGTGCCTGCTGTCTGCAGCACTGGTACTGACTGGCACAGGTGTGATGCCGGGGGCTGTGAAGACGGCAAGTGCGGCAGTAGCGGATGATGTGGCAAGTGCTTTGCTGAAAAAGTACGATATGACGTCGTCGTCAGGGATTACGGTTACTGGAACCGGAACGGTGGCAAATGGGGAATTAACTTTGCCAGGAGGAACCTGCGGGACACAGTATGCTACGCTGGATGCTGATTTTTCACAGATTGAGGATGGGGTTACCATTGCCTTTAAAACAAAGGCAGGGGCAACAGACGGCTGGTCGCCATTGCTATGCCTAAAATGGGACGAAAATAGCTGGGCCAGTGATCCAAGTTATACGTTTGACGATAATTTGAATTTTTGGATTTTACGTGCAGACTTAGACACGATGGGAAATGTAAAATCAAGTGCATATTGGCGGGATGCGGTATCTGACTCTGCGCTTGTTTCCCTGCAAGTTAGTAAAGAGGCTTATGATTCTATTGCACTTACGATTGATAAAAATGCAATCAATATATACAGAAATGGAACTCTTTTTAAAACGGTAACAGAGATGGGCGGAGGTACTTTAGAGGGATTGGTTGAGTGTATTAAGAATAATTCTCCCAAACTCCGTCTTGGAAACATAAAATTTTGGGCTGCATGGAATGACTACGCAGGTTCTTATAAAGATGTTTCCATTTACAAAAGGGCATTAACCGCAACGGAAATTTCTTACCTGGTAACCGGACAAGAAGAGAAAGCGGATTCCCTGATTTCTGCACCAACTGCATCCATCAATGGAAATCAGTTGGAGATTGGATACACTACGGATATCACACCAGATTCTGTTGAGGTAGCAGTTGGCGGTACTAAGGTGAATCCACAGAATGGTAAATATCTTTACACACCTTCTAAGGCGGGAGAGTATGAGTGTACGATTACAGCGAAGAAGAGTGGATATATCAATGATGTAGAAAAGCTTACCGTAAAAGTTGCAACGGAAAACGGGAAACTTGTTTTTGACGAAGAACTTATTCAGGGGTTAAAGGTTTCTGCTGACAATACAAAGTTATCCGTATCATGGACACCGCTGAATGATGCAGCTGTGACAGCGGAGCTTGTCGCGGAGGATGGGAAGAAGGTTTCCATAGCTGCAGATGGTTCTGTGGATCTTTCCGGGCTGACAAATAAGATGACCTATACCGTTACAGCGACAGCAAAGAAGGATGGCTTTGCTACAAAAACAGCCGAGAAAACTTTTAATTACAGAAAAGGAAAACCTTTTGAGGTGCTGACTGGTACTGCATGGTGGACTGCAAATGAAGTGGGGAAAGATTATGCATTTTCCGGGAATGGGACAATGGTTTTAGATGTTGACTTTATTGGCCCGCAGGCAGAAGCAAACGGAGCGTTTAGTGTTGAAGCACTGGATGACGATGGGAAGGTTATTACAACTGGATCTGATATTAATATATGGGGAAATGGCTGCGGAAGTTATAATTGTGTTAATGGAACACAGCTAGCAGGTAAAATCACACCGGGCCACAAATACCGTATTACGATTGAGCGAAATAATACAAACTTTGCTATTACATATTATGATGTTACGGCAAAGAAACAGCATTGTAAGATGACTGGTTCTGCCTGTGATTTGACAGAGAATTTCAATGTACATGTGATGGGGCAGGTTGGTTCTTTTCAGGTACATAAATGTTTTGACATACTCGATCTTTCTGCTGATACATTATCCGTGCAGAAGGGCAAGATGGGTACGCTTGAGCTGACGGAGGAGACATTCCCGGAAGAGACTACGATTACTGGAGCGACCGCTGCAGATGCTACAGTTGCTGCTGTAGAAGTAAGCGGTGGAAAAGTTGTTGTTACCGGTCTGAAAGATGGTAAAACTACAGTTACAGTAACCGGCTCAAACGGAGAAACAGCAGTCTGTGAGATTACCGTATATGAAAAAAATATTGCGGTGACAGACGTAGCACTGAATCGACAGACAGCAACGTTGGAAGAAGGGGGCACGCTTACCCTTGTTGCAACGGTATCTCCAGAAGAGGCAATAGAAAAAGGAGTTATCTGGAGTTCAGACAATGAGTTGGCTGCAACAGTTGACTCCAACGGAAAGGTGACCGCAGTAAAGGCCGGGACAGCTAAAATTACTGCAGCATCTAAAGAGAATGCTGCAATATTTGCAGTATGTACGGTCACAGTAAAGGAAAAGAGTCTTCCAGATGAGGAAGATAAGACCCTGAAGGATGAAAGCCAGCTTGGAACATATCGTTCTGATTTGGCATATAATCGTGTCAGTGTGCATGACCCATCGGTTGTTCGGGACCCAAAGACAAATAGATATTATATTTTTGGTTCTCATTGCGCATGGGCATGGTCAGATGATTTAGAAAATTGGACTTCATTTACCAATAATATTACAGAAGGGGAAAATGGATCTGCAAATACAATTTTTGCAGATGAGATTGCATGGTGCAAAAAAGCAAATGCAAATTATTCTGTAACAGGTAACCTCTGGGCGCCGGATGTAATTTGGGATTCTTCGTATAAAAACAGCGATGGCACAACTGGTGCATGGCTGATGTATATGAGTATCAATGGCTCTGACTGGAATTCAACAATTTCCCTGCTGACATCAGACAGACTGGATGGAAACTGGACTTATGTGGGACCTGTCATTCAGTCAGGTATGTCAAAAGGCTTTGGCGTTACTTTTGATTATGAAAAGGTTACAGGGGAAACAACCGTAAATTCCAGATATACGGATAATGTAAGCAGAGGTGGTAATCCAACGTTAGAGGCACATGCCATTGACCCATGTGTACTGTATGATGAAAATGGGGATTTGTGGATGAGCTATGGTTCCTGGTCAGGCGGTATTTCCATGATTAAGCTTGACAAAGAGACAGGTCTTCGTGATTACTCTATGGCATATGCAGATACCAATAATAAGGTTGTGGATGGAGTTGTTTCAGACCCATATACCGGTTATAAGATTGCAGGCGGTGGTGCAGTCAGCGGTGAAGGTTCTTATATTAAGAAAATTGGCGATTCTTATTTCCTATTCCTTTCTTATGGTCCATATGATCCTCAGGGTGGATATAATATGCGTATATTCCGTTCCAGTGATATCAAAGGACCTTATACGGATGTAGCAGGTAAGGATGCAAGGCAGGCAGTAAATACATCAGCCGGAAATGTTACAGGTTCTACCGGTATGCGTCTGATGAGCTATTACAAATGGAATTTTGCTGATTATGGATATACGGCACAGGGGCACAATTCTGCGACAGTTGATGCAGCAAGCGGCAAGGCATTTGTAATCTATCATAATAAATATGACGATGGAACTGCTGCACATGAAGTCAGGGTACATCAACTGCTGACCAATGAGGATGGCTGGATATTGTCTGCACCATTTGAGTATGCTGGTGAGACAGTAGAGTCTGCAGGATATGAGCAGAATGTATTTACTGGTGATTATGGGCTTATGCTTCAAAAGCAAAATGTAGATCATGCAAAACTTCAATGTACCGCAGAGCAGAAAATTAAGCTGGAGGCAGGAACGGAAACTGCGGACGGAGGCTATACAGGAAAAATTACAGGTGACTATACAGGCACATGGGAGTCAAAGGCAGACAGCCCATATGTAACACTGAAAATTGGAAATACAACTTATAAGGGTGTTTTCTGTGAAGGAACATTTGACGAAACAGATGTTAAGACAATGACATTTACAGCAGTTGGAGACAATCAGGAATGCCTTTGGGGATATAAGGTGATGAGCCCAACAGTTGCAATTAGGATGACGATTGATAAAGTAATCAAGCTTCCTGACACGGTTGCAACAGATATTCCATTGCCAACAACCGGAGTGGGCGGCAGCACAATAACTTGGAAAAGTAACAGTGCTGCAATCGCAGATGATGGCACAATCCCTCATTTGTTTAATGAGGATTCTACTGTGAGCATGACTGCCACCATTACCAATAACGGTTATCAATTTTCAAAGAATTATGAATTTACTGTACTGGGAAATACGAAGCTTGCAAGTGAAAGCGATGTAGCTATCAAAAAGTTTTATACAGATACAGAACTTGATATGTCCAAATTGGCAGGTGGGAATTGTCCAAGTGTTCCAAATCCGTTTTATTATACACATGAGGATATCTCAAATGGTGTAAGCATTAGTTTTGATGCAGTACGCACTACGCCGATAGATCATTTGAGCAATCTTATTTCATTTAATAATAAGCTTGGGAGAATGTATTTCACTGGAGGCGGTTATCTTGGATTTAATGATTTTAATGGCCGCTTTATCGATGCAAATTTGAATGGTGACTATACGGTAGGGAAAGATTATCTGCCTGCCAATACAAAAGTCACAATCAAAATTGAAATCACTTCCAGCGGCTTTACCGTTTATCAGAATGGTACGAAGGTGTATTCCTTTGCAGATGTAAAATCGGGTACGGTATCTGGAAATATTGGTGGTATCAATCCTGAGCTGACAATGCTGTCATGGCTTAGAACGGCACCTGAATTGAACTTTGGTTCAGGTAATTTCTGGGGTGATATCTTTAAGGGTAAAATCAGCAATGTGGTATGCTCTTATAAACAGCCGGAAGTAGATGTGAGTGGCAGCTCTTCTCTGAGTGGCATTTATGTGCAGGATTACGAAAAGGTAAGCAATATCAGTACCGAATGGACATCAACGAATGCACAGGGTAATCTTTCTATTGGAAGCGGAGATGCGGAGCATGGCAAATATATGCTCTATGATTTTACAGGTGAAGCTGGAACGAATAGTCGTGGTGCGCATTCATACTTTGGTGAAGATATTGAATGGCCGGATGGCTATATATTGGAATATGATATGGCATTAAAAGCAGGAAACAACCAAGGCAGTCAGGTTGCAGTGCTTACCAGTAATGCTGCTTATTCTTCTAATAATGAAAATAATGGACTTACAACGGGTTATGTATTTAAGCTGACAACAACAAATTCTGAGGTTTGGACGATTAATGATGATTCTGCTAAGACAGTGACAATTCCAAAATCGGCATGGGTACATGTTACTCTTACCGGTACAAAAGGTTCAACAGCGGCACATTTGAAGATAACAAATGGGGATACCGTATTGTTTGATGGAGAAGTTACTGCAACAGATACAGGAACCATTAAGGGACTGTATCTGCTTGCCGGACGTTATCAGGCAACATTCAAGGTTGATAATATCGTGGTAAAAGACCAGGATGTAGATTACGGGGTACGTGCTGTTTATGAAAAGATACTGGCACGGGCAGAGCAGTTTGCAATGCTTCAGGAAGAATCTCCGGTATACACATCTGACTCTTATAAGGTATTGGCAGATGCGCTTACAGCAGCAAAGGATTCTGTTACCGATGCATCAACGAATGATGATTTGAATGCACATATTGAAGCGCTTCAGGCAGCGATAGACGGCTTGCAGCGTGCATATTATACAGTTACGGTTAAATCCTCTGAAGATGGTAAAGTGACAGGGCTTGCAACAGATGGAAAATACTTTGCAGGAGACAGTATCACATTAACGGCAGTACCAAATGAAGGCTATGAGTTCGGTGGCTGGAAAGTGGGTGATGAGATTGTCAGCGAGAATACGGTATATTCTGCAATGGTAGCAGGAAATATTACGATAACACCAGTATTTGAAAAGAGTGAGGCACCTGCACCGACACCAACACCAGGTGATGGCGATGATACGACACCAACACCAACGCCGGATGATGGAAGTGGCACGACACCGACACCAACGCCAACAGGTGGCAGTTCTGGTAGTGGTTCCGGCGGGGGAGGATTTGATGTACCGGTAGTTATACCGCCAACACCAAGTATGACGCCGACACCAAGTATAACACCAGAACCAAGTAAAACGCCGGCGCCAAGTGACACACCAAAGCCGACTACGCCTGTAGATCCGGGTACAACACCAGATATTCCAACACCTACACCGGATGTGCCAGGTACAACACCACCATCGGTTACGCCTGCACCTGCCGATAAAAATACGGTAAAGAAGGGCAATACTTATACAGTGAGCGGTAAAAAATTCAAAGTGACAAGTGTTACCTCAAAAAAGAAGACAGTTACGTTGACGAAGGTAACAGATAAGTCACTTAAGAATTTAAAAATTGGTGCTACGGTTAAAATTAAGAACCAGACATTTAAGATTACAGAAATCGCTCCAAAGGCATTTGCAAATTGTAAAAAACTTAAGACAGTAATTATTGGAAAAAATGTTATATCTCTTGGCGCGCAGTGCTTTGCGGGATGTTCAAGTCTTAAGAAGGTTACGTTTAAGACAAAGATTCTGAATGCCATTGGTAAAAACGCTTTTAAGGGTATTAATAAAAAGGCAGTGATAAAAGTACCAAAGGCGCAATTGAAAAAATATAAGAAACTGTTAAAGAAGAAGGTTCAGCCTTCCACGGTAAGAATTACAAAATAATTTGGCTGGCATCATGAAATACTAAAAATAAAGAAAGAAGCTGTGCAATAGTTGTGAGTGAACTGTTGCACAGCTTTTTAGATATCAATCTTCATAATGTCCTTTACATACAATTATCCATAGATTGCTAGATTCGTCGATATTATAGACTAATCTGTTTTCCTTATCAATTCGTCGGCTCCAAGCTTTTCTGTGTTTCAAAGGTTCTGGTTTTCCAATGCCTTCAGATAAACCATTTCTTTCAATATCCTTAACTAATTCATTTATTTTTTTCAGTATCTTTTTATCCTGCATTTGTCAATATAAATAATCATCCCATGCACGATCCGACCATAATTTATTCATCGTCTTCTGCCTCTATCAGTTCGTGTTGTTGTTCCTTTCCAGAAGAGAGTTGGGCGATTCCTCTGTCAATCATAGCAAGATATTCCGCATTCTGTGCAGCCTTCGTTATCTGATTATATTTTTCTAAACTTAATATTACTACATTTTTTTCATTTTTACGGGTTACAATCACTGTTTCATTGTTATCTGTTGCTTCATCGCAATATGTTTTTAAATGATTTCTAATTGTGGAATAATTTACTGCCAACATAATAATAGACCTCCTTTTTGTACAAATTTTTGTACAATTATTATATCTATATTATTATGTGTATGATGTTAGGGTCAAAAGGTAAATTTTTGTATATACTTCGTCAATTTGCACAAAAGAAAAAGATAACTAAGAAAGCAGAATAATCATTTTTATCTCAGGACTGTTCGAAGCCGTTGGTGCTTAAACAGCGTCGTTTGCTGTTTTATGCCCCATTACGTGCTTCGCCAAGCGAAAGCGTGTCCTGAATGAAAATTATTATACCGCTTTCTGCATTATTGTATCATTGTTAAATTGACGAAGTCGATATGTAAATTTACCTTTTGACCTCAACATCATGTGTATGTCAATAGAATTTATAATTCTATAATAACCCTTAAATTTGAAATTCTTTTTGCAACATGATATGCTATTATGGATGGTAAGCTATTACTTACGAAAAGTTTAGTTATTATATGTAAAAGGAGCAAAGAATTTTTATGAAAAAGAGAGGAAAAGAGAAACAAATGGGAAAGAGAAGAACAGCAAAAGATTTAGTAAGGACAGGCTGTTTGTTATGTATTGCAGTATGTCTTCTTACGGGAATTTTGACAGGAGAGAAGACGAGGGCATTGGACCAAAGTATATCATTGGGAACACAGGCGGGAGATGATATCAATGTAAAAATGGGAGATATACTATCTTTTTCACTGAATACTACAGATGAGTCGTCAGTGTATTACAGTATGAGGGATGAAATCGCTTCTGTTACTTATTATGTAGAAGACGATTACAATGAGGTGTTGTCTAAGCAATCGGATACCTCTTTTTTGGTGGCTGGAGCAGGAAGTGTTTATTTGACAGTTGTGGTAGAGGATAAGTATGGCGAGGAAATCAGTGAACACGACTACAGAATTGTATCGGCTATAGATATGGATAATGTAACGCTTGATAAGACCAGCATAAAAGGTTATCGGTATGGGGAGGCATATGATTACCTGACATTTCAGGTTAAAGTGAATGGATTAGAGGGAGTTTATGCAGAGGATATTGCATTTTCTTATACTTCATCAAATGAGGATATGAGTGTATACTGCTATTTTGATAATGGGCAGATTGAAATAAGCACCTCGAGTGTGGGGGTTACCCAGTTAGAATTTACGATTAATGACAAAGTATTTTCGTTAAAATTGACAGTCAAACAGGTGAAGCTTTCCTGCGGAACTTCTCTTCTTATGGTGGAAAAGGCTTCGAAACAGATTAAAGTACAAGGGATTTCAGGAAAAGTTACATGGGAGAGCAGTAATCCTAACGTGCTTTCCATCTCAAAAAGCGGAAAATTGAAGGCAAAGAAAACAGGAAATGCAGTAATTATCGCCAGCGTGGGCACAGGGAAAGTTGGCTGCGCAGTTTCCGTCGTTACGGCAAAAAGAAAAAAGGTGATTGCCATGGCAAATAAAATAGGGAAAAACTGGAAGTACAGTCAGCCAAAAAGGATGCAAAACGGTTACTACGACTGCAGCTCTTTAGTGTGGAAATCATATAAGCTGGAGAATAAATATTTCGGAATGAAGAATTATGCACCAGTTGCCGCTGATGTGGGAAAGTGGTGTGTACAGCATAAGAAACAGGTAAAAGGAAATGCATATAAAAATATCCAAAAGATGAAATACCGTCCCGGTGCATTAACGTTCCAAACAGGAAGCAATAATGGGCGTTATAAAGGAATCTATCATGTGGAGATGTTTGCGGGATATACATTTGAAGGATTTGGTTCGGATGGAAAGCCTGTCTTAGGAACAAAATGGGCAGCAAGAGGGGATAATTATTTTTATGGAGAGTTATGGGCACAACCGTAATGTTACAATGAAGCAAAGGCATGGAACGAAGTCCTAAAACTTATTTCTATTACAAAGTAAAATGCAAAAACAGCACCTCCTGTAAGACGGATGGTGCTGTTGAGCTTATAAATTTCTTTTAGGAGAGTACTTTCAAAATTGGCGGTCATTAACAACCGCCAATAAAAAACTTACACATTTTACTTGACAAACCCATTTTTTTTGTGCAGCAGGATACATACTTTATTTTGAAATATCAATATACTGCATCTCTTTGTCAGCCGTATTTCCATTATCAATACAGATATACATATTATCCGTCATATCCTTATCTATGATATAAGCGAAATGGAATAACTGCTCCTCGTCTGCTTTTAGTTCTTTTATCCAGTAACTTGTTCCACCTGCCGTTTCCTTAAAGTAGCAAGGCATAAAATCAATGAAAGCATCCTCTATCTTTGTCGGGCGGTTATAACGCCGGTACAATTTGGTATCATAATACGTTTTTCCTTCTTTTTCAAGAAATTTAAGTTGAGGCAGGCAAATTGTCTCAGCTTTCTTTCCGGTTTTTACTTTCATTGTCACATACACCATTTGAGGCTGAATTGTTTCTTCATCTACTACCTTATATCCTGGTTCAGATATACCATTTCCCGTTTTTAGCGTCTCACGGATATAAGGTTTTAAGACTCCCGCTTTGTTCCACAATCCCTTACATTCCTCAGAAAACTGACTCGGATTATATCCTGCTGAATCACTCACTGCCACTTTGGAAGATACTTTCACATCTGTCACCTGATATGTTACACCGGAGTGTGTAACTAAGTCATTTACCTGACGTATCGGGACGGTTACTTCTTTCTTATCAGTGCTGTCTGTCGTTTTCTCCATCACGGCTTTATGAGAGACACTCATATATTCATATCTGCTCGCATTCTCCTTTGTTGATTCCTGCACGGTGCACTTTTTTGCCAAAGATATCAAATTCTCCTGTCCAAGTCCTTGCATACCGCAGTAATTAATAATATATCCATACTCTTCATAAAAGACATATAAATCAATTGTGTATGAGGTATTGTAATCCGAGGTATACCGGGAGCCCTTTATTGTATTTGATTCACATAAAAGTGCTTTATGGTTATTTATTGTCATTTCTTTCATAGAAGCCTGGTCATACAAATTGATAATAGAATCCGTATCTGTATCCAGATAAATGACATTATAATAAAAGTTTTTTCCGGCTTCAAAGCCATTCTTATGAGAGTAAGAATACATTCCGTCGTATCCTTCTTTTCCCTTTTGCTTTTTCGGTGTTACCTTGCCAGATTCATTCACTACATAATAAGTGCCATTGTCATTCAACTGGTAATTTGGTCCAAAATCTGCCTCCACCTTAATATATTTTTTTACCTTACTTGCAGTTTCGCTGTCAGGTAATATAGAAGCACTTATGGTATCTTTTGAATTTTTCACTTTGATTTCTGCCCGGTACTTATCTTTTCCAATACTAATTGTAGCATATTGCGAGATTTTTCCGGCAGCATATACACCCGTAGGCACAATTAGTGCAATGCCAAGACAGGCTGCAACCCCCATTTTCCAACTGGAAAAAATTTTTTTTCTTCCAACCCTCTCTCCTTCTAAACTGCCTTTTGACCGTTCGTACCTGTCATCCATCTCCAAAATCTGTCGATGAATTCTTTCTCTTGATGCATCTGGCATCTTTATTTTTGTATAGGACTCTCTAATTTTATTATCCATAAATCATCTACTCCTTTCTTCACTGATTTCTTGTTTCAATATTTTTCTTGCCTTTTGCAGATATGTCCGTATTGTTGAATCCGGTTTGTGAAGCAGTCTGGCAATTTCCCTGCTGTTGTATCCTTCATAATAGTAAAGGTATACGATTGTTTTGTATTTTTCCGGCAAATTCATTACCATCTCCATCATTTCATCTATGTGCTGCTCATCTTCCCCAGCTATCTCCCTGAAATCATCAAGATTTTTCTGTTTTCTAAAAGCCTGTTTTAGTAAATCTTTGCAGTAATTAGAGGCAGTAACAATCAGCCATGCTTTCAGATGCTGTTCCGTATTAAAATGTTTTTCGGAATAGTAATATTTCAAAAATGTCTCCTGTACAGCATCCTCTGCATCCATGTGATTTTTCATAAAAGAAAAACAGAGACGGTAAATATCATCAACATACATTTCATATACTGCTGTAAATTCCTGTTCTTTGCCGGTACCTGACAAATATGTGTCCATTTTTCTCCTCCTTTCACATTAGATACGATTGAAATGCCTGATGTGTCGAGAATTTTTCATTTTTCTGACTATTGAAATTCTATATTCATTATGTTATTACTTCGGAAGTTAAATATCGCATAATTTTACGAAGTATAAATTTTCGGATACATCTGCCAAAAACGTAGGTGTAGTGGTGCTACATCGAGGCTTTTGGCAGAATGTAACCGGGAATTTAGACGAGTAAAAACTGCGATATTTAACCGCCGAAGTAATATATTAAGTATAGAAAGAGCGCCCACTCCGAAGTGGATGCTCCCAATGAAGGTGAAATGTCCTGATGGACACCGTCTCTCTGTGGGTCAGACAGAGAGGCATTTTTTAGTTCTTCTTCTTTTTCTTCCTTTGGAAAAAGGTAAGAAGCGTAACAATCAAGTTACCAAAGGTAGCTAACAATGTTAGTATTCCAATGAAAATTGAGATAATCTCAAATGCTGTTATGTTACACCCCTCCCTTCTTATGTATTTCTGATTAATCAGGGTATTACATTGGGAGGATGCTACTCTGTCATGGGGACTCTTTTAGTGGTTTATACCACATTACTAATTATATTGCATTAAATATAAAACTTCAATATTTTTATCGTATGTTTTGCGAAATATCATATTCTTTTTTTGCTATCTATTGTATATATTTCCATAATTTTGAGAAAATAGAAAAGAAAAAAGAAGAAAGGATAAATGCAGACACATATTTCTACCTGATGTGTTTGCGCCTCAAAAGAAAATACAGGTATTTTCGCCAGAGGTTTGGTACAAATTATGGGACGAGCTATGACAGTTGAAATGTTACAGGAATATGAGGAATATTTAAGGAGAGAGGAAAAAAGTGCATTAACAATTAATAAATATTTGTGTGATTTGAAGAAACTGCTGAATTATGCGGATGGTCGGGAGATTGATAAGGAGTTAATGATTGCTTATAAGGAAGAGCTGTTAAAATCGGATGCTTATAAGGTCAGCAGTATTAACTCTTTTTTAGTGGCGGCAAACCGCTTTTTTGAATTTATGGGATGGTATGAAGCTAAGGTAAAGACATATAAGGTGCAAAAAGAATCCTTTTGCCCGGATAACAAATGTCTGTCGAAGGAGGAGTATTTCCGCTTGGTGAAAACGGCACTGGAAGAAAAGAAAAAACGTCTTGCCATGATTTTACAGACAATCTGCGCGACGGGAATACGCGTCAGTGAATTGCAGTTTATAACGGTAGCTGCGGTGCGGAATAATTCGATTGTAGTTCATAATAAAGGAAAAATACGGACGGTTCTACTACCAAATGATTTGCGCAAGAAGCTGCTTTATTATATCGGAAAAGCGAGAATTAAAAAAGGAATTGTTTTTTGTACCTCGTCAGGGAAGGCAGTTAGCCGGAGCAATATCTGGAAAGAAATGAAAGCACTTTGTGAGGAAGCAAATGTTGCTTCTTTGAAGGCAGATATTGAGAGTTATGAATATAAAATGCTTTTAGGTGCAAAGAAAGGGATAAAAAAATGGAAGCCATTGATTGCGGTATGCATATATCATAGTGCAGTAGATTTATATTCAATACCATTGTTGATTAAGTCAATAGAAAGTGATTATAAAATGGCAGTGCGACATCATTCAAATACATTAGCAGAGACAGTTTTGTATTGTTGGTGTTGAACGTATCCGGCAGGAGAAAGAACTAAAACCAATTTTATTGCTAGAAGTGTTGTTTTAACCGCTGGGGGTAGGACAACTTACATATCCAAAGAAAAATTGCGACTTATCGCTGGGATATATTGCTGATGATGGGCAAACAGTAATAGATATCTTCTCATTTACTAAAAATCAAGAAGCAAAAAAGAATGCAGTCCTGTCTGGATTCTTTTTTGCTTCTTTTATATTTTTCTGATTTTCTGTTGTTTGTAATGCATTTTTAGTAATGCTGTGAAAAACAGCAATATCCTCTCGCATTAACGCAGGATATATGCTACAATACAAGAGATTTGGTACAGATTGTAGAAAGTATCTGTATGATTAATAGATATACAAAAGAAACGTAGTACCCCGTATGAGCAAAAAGCTGGACGGTACAAAACCACATTCTCTTTAATATATATACCAGTGTACTGACACGTTGATAATTAGATAAACCCACTTGTCTATTTATCTATCTGCTACGTTGAATTTTTTAGCCGTAGCCACCGCTATGCCGTCAAAAATTCGCCTTGCAGATGAACAAATATCCTGCGTTGTTTTACCAAATATCAACGAGACAAGACACTAGCAAAAGGGCGAAGTTTCGTCAAGTAAGATTTTTAGATTGCTGAAGTAGCAAATCATATTGCATGATTTTTGCAAAACGTATGTTTTTAGTGAAACGTATAGGTATGAGTGACAGTAATTTAGAAAGTTTATATATAGAAAGAAGGTTCCCTATGTTTGGCAGGAAAAAAGTAGAAAAAATAGAATATGATAAAGAAAATCTGCGCCCGGTATTAAAGTGCAGCATTTGCAATGGTGAACAGGTGGCAGGGTTGAAGAATATACATACTGGTAAGGTTGAAGAAATTATGTTTATTCGAAACAAAAAGGATTTGGATAGATTTATGGAATTATATGATATTTCTGATATTAAGAAAGAATATTGAAAGGGGTTGAGTCATGAATTAAGTGGGAATACCTTTCAAAGAAATGAAAGCGGATACGTTGAAAAATGAAGAATTTAAAACAGAATATGATAAGCTAAAACCAAGAGATGAGGCTACCAGACAGATTATAAAGACCAGAAAGAGCAAAGTATCATACAGTCAGAACTGGCTAAAAGAATAGTGTTGTATGGACACTAAAAACTGATTGAGATTCTTCTTCATACATGATATGATATTTTCGGAAAAGCCACACTAGTGTACTGTACCGTTCATTTTCAGCCAAATGGCGCAGAATGAATTTTCACTCTGCAAGGTGGCTGAATGAGGCGATGCGGTGGCATCGTCGATTGAAGCTAACACAGCAGATGGAAATTCAGGCAAGTCATTTGGCGAAATATGAACGGTACAGTACACTAGTGAAGTCGGTGCGCTTTTTAATGTATGGCAATAGATTTGCCGGAAGGGCCTGTAATCTATTGATAGAAGGGAGCTTTTTAAGGGGATTAAAAACTTTTAGGAAAGGAGAAATATGATATTGGTTTTCAAATATCATATGGGAAAAAGATGGAATACAACGAAGAATATTTTGCCAAAAGTGCAAATAAAAAAGCGATGATTATTTGGTTGATTTTAGGAATTGTTCTTACGGCTGCCTATGTCATTGAAGTTGTGAAAGGTTTGCGTACCATTAACTATTATCTGCTATTTGTGGCGATGTGCTGGATTCCCTTTTTGATTGGTGTCCTGGTATTAAAAGTAAAAGGAATGGGTGCTTCCATTTATAAAGATATTGTTGCGTTTGGATATGGTACGTTTTACACATTTGTGCTTATGACAACGAACACAATGCTTGCGGTAGTTTTTATTCTGCCGTTAACAAGTATGTTGATTTTATACAAAAACCGCAATTTTATGATTCGGTGTGGCGTTGCAAATATCATTGTACTGATAATATCAATCGTTAAAAATTACATGGGAGGGCTTAATTCTCCAAGTGATTTGTCGAATTATGAAATACAGGTAGCGGCGACTGTACTTTGTTATGTTGGTTATATACTTTCTATCAGCCATTTAAACCAGTCAGATGGTGCAATGATTGACTCGGTAACGGATAACCTGCAAAGGGTTGTTACAACAGTGGAGCAGGTGAAGGAAGCGAGTATAGCAGTAGTTGACGGAGTAATGGTAGTCCGGGAACTGGCAGAGGAGAATAAAGAAGGTGCGAGAAATGTTGTAAGCAGCATGGAGGATGTTGCTGAAAATAATGATGCGTTAAGCCGTAAAATTGATTCTTCCATGAATATGACCGAGGATATTGACAGTCAGGTTTCCCATGTAGCGGAGCTGACTGAAAATATCGTTAAAATCATTGAAAAATCTGTCGCACATGCTACAAAGAGTTCGGAAGATTTGTCAGACGTTGTAGAATCGACGAATACTATGGCAAAGCTATCCGCGGAGGTAGAGCAGATTTTGGGAGAGTTCCGTGAAGAGTTTGAAATGGTGAAGCAGGAAACAGGAACGATTGAGGATATTACAACCCAGACCAACCTGCTTTCATTAAATGCCTCCATTGAGGCGGCAAGGGCAGGAGAAGCGGGAAAAGGTTTTGCTGTTGTAGCGGATGAAATTAGAAATTTGAGTATAGGAACACAAAGTTCTTCCAGCAGTATTCTGACAGCGTTACAGCACTTGGAGACGACTTCGGATAAAATGACAGAAGCAGTTACAACGATTCTTCAGTTAATTCATAAGACGCTGGAGCAGATGACAACAGTAAATGAGAGTGTCAGTGCGATTGCAGGTGATTCTAAGGAGCTTGGAAATGGAATTCAGATAGTTGACATTGCCATTAAAAAGGTAGAAGATTCCAACAAAAACATGGTTGACAACATGAAGCAGGTTCAGGATATTATGGAAACAGTCAGGGAGGGAGTAAAGGATTCTGAATCTACGACTAAGACGATGCTTAGCAAATATGCAGAAACATCGAGAAATGTGGTTCATATTGAAAGTGTTGTTGGAAAGCTGATAGAAGATTTAGGTGTCGGCGGCTTTATGGGGTTGGCTGATATTAAAAAAGGGATGCCTCTTTCGATTATCGTACATGGTGCCAGCGTGGATAAAAAGTGTGAGGCAGAGGTTGCAGAGATTACAGAGGATGGGATTTTCGTTCGCTTATCCGATGGTGTAACAGACTTTATAAAATCGTATCGTGAAGGGCAGTTATATGAGATTCGGGTTATCGTAGCAAATGCGGTATATATTTGGGAAAATATCCAGATTAGTATGGCAAAGAATGATAACAGATTCTATCAACTTCTGATAAGCAGTAGGCCAAAGGTAATGAATCGAAGGAAACATCAAAGATTAATACTTTCCAATTCATGTCAGATTACTTTTGAGGAAGATGGAAGTGTATTTGACGGGAAAATGGTTAATATTTCTGCGGATGGTTTTGCTTTTGTGGCAAAGGCAGGGGAGTTTGAGAATGCAGTAGGAAAACATATTAAAGTTTTAATTAAAAATCTTGAATCACTGGGTGATATTATGATACCGGGTATTACTACCCGTTCGGTAGAAGAGGCAGGAAAGTATACGGTTGGCTGTAGGATGCCGGAAGAAAACCAAAAGATACGGGAGTATGTTGAAGAAAAATATGGAGATTAGGAAGATTAGGGCATCAGCGAAGCTGGTGCCCTTTTTGGCTTATAGGAAAGTTCTCAATGTGTAGCGGGATGTCAACAAAAATGCTAAAGCATTTTTGCTAGCGCACCAGCGAAGTCGGTGCGCTTTTTTGCGTTCAGATATGTAAGCTGAACACAACATGAGGAAAACATAAGGAAAACATAAGCTGCTGATTTTGCAGCGCCTGACAGCTTGCCGGCAGATATTATGCATGGTGTTTAGAATGGCTGTGAATTGTAATAATGGAATAGATATGAAATGATTGCAGACAATAAGAATAATAGCAGGATTAAAATAATGCCAGAGTTAAGCAGATAGCAATCCTTAGCATTAAAGTATGGAGGAAAAATATGAGCAATCGTTTAAAGAATCAAAGCAGTCCGTATCTGTTACAGCATGCTGGGAATCCGGTGGAGTGGTATCCCTGGTGTGAGGAAGCATTTGAAAAAGCAAGGCAGGAAGATAAGCCTGTCTTTCTAAGTATAGGATATAGTACATGCCACTGGTGCCATGTGATGGCACATGAAAGTTTTGAAAATAAAGGAATTGCAAAGCTTTTAAACAGATATTTTATATCGATTAAAGTGGACAGGGAAGAAAGACCGGATATTGACAGTGTGTATATGGCGGTCTGTCAGGCATTCACAGGGAGAGGGGGCTGGCCGATGAGCATTTTTATGACGGCAGAGCAAAAACCTTTTTTTGCCGGGACATATTTTCCGCCAGAAACAAAAAATGGAATGATAGGATTTCAGGAGCTGCTTCTGACGGTGGCTAACAGGTGGAAAGAGAACAAGGAAGCACTTCTTACAACTGCTGGTGATATTTCTACGCATTTGAATGCAGGGGAGGCAGTATCAGAGAAAGAGATTAACCTAAAGCTTCCGGAACAGGCAGCGAAACTGTTTGCAGAAAGTTTTGACAGGGAATATGGTGGATTTGGGGCGGCACCTAAATTTCCCACGCCGCATAATCTGTTTTTTTTGACCTTATATTCCAAAATGCAGCATGATGCAGGCGCGTTAGAAGAGGTGGAGCGTACTTTGGATGCGATGCGCAGAGGAGGGATTTTTGACCAGATTGGTTATGGCTTTTCAAGGTATTCTACAGACAGATACTACCTTGCGCCGCATTTTGAAAAAATGTTATATGACAATGCACTTCTGATTATTGCTTATCTTGTGGCATATAAGGTAACAGCAAATGAAAGGTATGCTGTTGTGGCAAAAGAGACAACGGAGTATCTTTTCCGCGAAATGGCAAATGGAGAAGGTGCATTTTATGCAGCGCAGGATGCAGACAGTGAAGGTGAAGAAGGAAAATTTTATACTTGGGATTATGGGGAAATACAGAAGGTTTTGGGTGAGAATAAGGGCTTGGAATTTTGTGGTTATTATGGTATTATGCCACAAGGAAATTTTGAAGGGAAAAATATTCCCAACCTGTTAAACGGAAATGATTTTACAGACAGGTTTCGTGAAGAACGAAAAACCCTGTACCAGTACCGTGCCATACGGGGAAAACTGCATTTGGATGATAAGATACTGACCTCTTGGAATTCCCTGATGATTAGTGCAATAGCTATGCTTTACCGCAGCACAGGAAAGAAAGAGTATCTTATGGCGGCCGGCAGGGCGGTAGAATTTATAGAAAAAAATCTTGCGAATGGAAAGGTATTATATGTGAGCTGGCGGGATGGCAGACATTCCGAAAAAGGATTTTTAGACGAATATGCATATTATATTATGGCATTGCTTTCTTTATATGAAGTAACTTCTAAAAATTGGTATCTTGAGAGGGCAGAGGAGTTATTGGCAGAAGCAGAGTATCAGTTTGCGGATGGCAGCGCAGGAGGATATTTCTTATACGGCCAGCAGAATGAAAATCTGATTATGAGGCCAAAGGAAACTTATGATGGAGCCATGCCAAGCGGAAATTCAGTGATGGCATATTGTCTGGTAAAGCTTTCAAAGATTACAGGGCGGGAGGACGACAGAAAAAAGGCAGAGAAGCAGCTTGCATTTATGTCAGGGGAGGCCATGCATTATCCCGCAGGATATAGTCTGTTCCTGACAGCACTTCTTCTGTATCAGCTTCCAGAGCAGAAAGTAACAGTTGTGCTTGGTGATGAGGAGTCTGTAGAAGATGTGGTAAAAAAATTACCATTAACAGCGCAGATTGCAATACTGGAAAAAGAAACGGGAGAATATAAACGGCTGAATGGCAAAACAACATTTTATGTATGTGAGAATCACACCTGCTTTTCGCCAACGAATAATTGGTTTTGCTATTGAGTCCCCAATTTTTGTGTGTTACAATATGAAATAATTGATAACTTTTAAAGGAGAGAAGTGTGAAGAGAATTTCTAAGTCTGCAAAAAACGCAGACAAAGAAATACTAATACTTCACACAGGAAGAACGCAAAACCAGCGTTCTTCGTTGCAAGTTTGTGTCTGCGCTGCGACACAAACATTGAAAGAATTTTAGTTCTTTTGTGCAGTAAAGGACAGCGCAGAAATGAGGAGAAATATGTCGACAAATAAGGACACAGTAAAACAGAATATGATTGCGTGGTATCCGTTTGATGATTCTGCAGATGTGGGAAAAGATATATCAGGTCATGGCAACACTGCAGTGGCAAAGGGTGAGAAAAAGCCATTTATCAGGGAAGTATTTGGAAGAAATGCAGCCGTATTTCAGGGGGAGAAGTTTGGAGCCTCCTATTTTGAACTTCCAAAGGAAATTTTAAAAGATGTAAGTGATGATGCCGGTTTTACCGTATCTGCATGGCTGTGCTGCGAGAAAGCAGTAAGCGTCTGGGAAAGAGTCTTTGATTTTGGAAAGGGAAAGGGGAAGCCATTCCTTTTCCTTTCCAGATTTATGAGAGGTGTCTGCCATACAGGAGAAGACCTTGCGGCAGATGCCGGTAAGGCATGCCCGATTGGAGAATGGGTACATATCGCGATGACCATAGACGGAACAAAGGGTGGATCTTTAAGCAGTGCAGGCCCAAGAGTTTATATGGACGGGGAGCTTGTGGCAGATGGCTTTATCAGCCAGACCTCAAGCGGTACTTACAAAAAGCTCCGCCAGTGGTTTGCAATGATAGCGGATGGCAGCAATTACCAATACAATTATATTGGTCATTCCCAGTTTCCAGCGGATGCCGATTTTTGTGGTGCAATGTCTGATTTCCGTATTTATAAGGAAGCGCTTTCTGAGGAAGAGATTATTTCTCTTATGTGTGAATCACTTTCTGAAGAAGAGATTTTAGAGCTGGTGCGGGACAAGTTCCTTCCAGACCCTGCAAAGATTATAACAAAAGATATTCATTTGCCGGATAAGCTGATGGAAGGGCGTGTTTCCGTATCCTGGAGCTGTAATTTTGCAGATGTTATTTCGGATTCGGGAAAGGTTTCTCCAGTTGCAGAGCCGACAGGTGTATGTATTAAGGCAGTGCTTACCTGTGGCAGCCATTCTGTAAAAAAGGAATTTTTCTCCACAGTAATTCCGGAAAATCTTGCGCCATATGAGCTGACAATTCATGGGGACAAAGAAGTGTTAGATATCAGCAAGACTTTATATGGCCTGTTTTATGAAGATATCAACAATGCGGCAGATGGCGGTATTTATGCAGAAATGATTCAAAACCGTTCCTTTGAGGAATTTACATATAAGGTTTATGATACGGAAAGTGGGGAAAACGGAATTTCTTCCGGCAGGGACCATGAGCCGCTCCGTTTCTGGTTTGGCGATTTAGATAAAGTAACGGTTAAGAATAAAGGGGGCTTAAACGAGCATTTTGGACTGACAGATGCGGATGCTAATGCATATTATGTGGCAGTTCAGAGTGGAGCCGTGATCTATAACCGTGGATTTTGTGATAAGAACCTAAAGCATTCTATGAATTTAATAGAAGGTGAAGGGTACCAGTTCAGCATTTGGGCAAAATCTGCTGCTGGTGCTAAGATTACAGTTACCCTGCTTGATGATAAGGAAAATAAAGTCAGCAATCAGGTTGAAGTTGCCATAGATGCTTCCGGTGAATGGAAGAAATATAAAGCAGAGAAGCTTGTAGCAGACAAGAAAGTAATGGGTCAGATTTGTTTGAAATTTGAAGGGGATGCAGAGATTGATATGGTTTCCCTGATGCCGGACAATGTCTGGGGTGCAAAAGAGGAAAGTGTTTCAAAAAGTGCCCATATGAATTACAATAGTAACAGTAATTACCGTCTGCGCAGGGATTTAGTAGAGGCATTGGTAGAGCTGCATCCAACTTTCCTGCGCTTTCCGGGCGGCTGCATTTCAGAAGGTTCTTATATATGGGAAAATGTATATGACTGGAAGGATTCTGTCGGCGACGTAGAAGTTCGTAAGGAAAATTACAATGTCTGGGGTTATACCATGACTATGGGACTTGGCTATATGGAATATTTCCAGTTAGCAGAGGATTTGAATGCAGAGCCACTTCCGGTTATGGCCTGTGGTGTACTTTGCCAGGCGCGTTCTGATTATGCCAATCCGGCGGGAGGCAAGCTGCAGGAAAAGTATATCAGTAACTTTACGGATTTAATAGATTTTGCAATTAGTACGGATTTTGAAGGAAATGAATGGGCAGCGCTGCGTAAGAAGATGGGGCATGAAGCTCCGTTTGGACTGCATTATCTTGGAGTTGGTAATGAGAACTGGGGAACAGAGTTCTTTGCGAGCTTTGAAGATTTTAAACATGCAATTGATGTACATATGGAAAAGACATACCCTGGTTATGAGCTTCATATTATTTCTACTGCGGGTGCGCAGGCTGATGATGATGCATATCAGGGAGGCTGGAAGTTCCTTGCAGGTTATCAGCAGGGTACAGCGACAGTAAGTTTTACAGATGGTCAAAAGAGTTTCCAAAAGGAAGTTTCATGGTATCCGTATGAGAAGAATTATCTTAGCACAATTGTGGATGAGCATTATTACCGTTCCAATGAATATTTGCTTGAAAATGTGGACAGATACAATTATTATTACCGTCCATATGAAAATGGAAAACTGGTTGAAAATCAGGTTTCCAAGGTATTCGTAGGAGAGTATGCTTCCAGTGATAAGAATACACTTGCAGGAGCAGTAGCGGAAGCGGCAACCATGACCGGTTTTGAGAGAAATTCAGATGTGGTAAGGCTTGCAGCAACAGCGCCATTGTTCAATAAAGTTGTTATGGATGGAACATACCGCTGGACACCAGATGCAATCTGGTTTGATAATGAATCCATGTGGCGCACTCCGAATTACTATGTGCAGCAGATGTTTGCGGAAAATATCGGTGACAAGCTGTTAGAAACAAGCTATGCGACCTATATGTCAGGGCGGAAAAAAGAACTTGAGCCATGTGGTGGAATTACGGTTGCAGTAGCTGAGGGAGAAGTATTGTTAAAGAAGCTTACTGTCACTTCAAATGAGACAGGTGAGGTATTGTTTGAGCAGGATTTTTCTCAGGATTTAGATACAAGGCTGGTTGCTTTCAATTTAGCTGAAAAAGGCGCTGTTGTACAGGATGGCGGCTTGAAAATTACGGAAGAAGCTGTTGGACGAAGCGGTTTCTATATGATTCAGCCGGACTGGAAGAATTATACCCTTACTTTGGAAGCGAAGAAGCTGACAGAACATGCAGAAATTTATGTCGGAGCCGGACTAAATGGAATAACTTCGGAATTCTTTTCCATTGATGAATTAAATCTGCTGGAGTATTGTATCGGATATGGATACTACGGAACGGGTCTTAAGGTGTTTAAGGATGGAAAGGAAGCATATACTATGGGGGATTATTCTTCCAGTGTATTTGCCGGTAATTTAAGAGCATGTTATGACGAACCCGTTGCACCGGGAGACTATACGGTAACGGTTAACTATGGCGGGGATGATGGCAAAGCCATAAAGTGCTGTTACAAGGCAGAAAATGGAGAAGAGAAGGGTGTACTGGATTATAAACTGGAAAGCTATAACCGCGATGTATACCACTCTGTTACCAGAGATGACAGGAAGGTCTACATTAAGCTTGTAAATGCAGAAGATTTTGTAAAGAAATTAAAGGTGAATCTGGATAAACTTTCTGTTAAGAAAGAGGCAAAGCTTGTTACGCTTACCGGCGAAGCGGATTTGGTACATATACCAAATGTAAATACCAAGGAAGCGGAAAAAATTGTTCCGGTTACCAGACAGCTTGAAGTTCAGACAGAAGGTTTTGAGATAATACTTCCGGCAAATTCAGTTAATGTAGTAATATTAGAGAACGAATAAAAAAGCGCACCGACTTTGCTGGTACGCTAGCAAAAAGCTTTGCTTTTTGTTGGCGTACCGCTACATTTCGAGCAGTTTCCGATACAGTAAAAAAGTGGGAGGATGTTAACGCATCCCCCCATTTTGTAATACGAAGAACTTTAGTTCTTTGGATTTCTTATTCAATAACAATATTTGCACAATTCATATCATTTGCAAGGTCATAAACAGTACCCGTAGATAGACTTACAACTGTCGGACGCAGGACAGATTCCGGATTGTTTTTGACAACCCGGGCATCCTCGCCATTGCTCAGTTTGACGGTTGTGTCTACAGGGTAGAGAATGACGCTGGCAAGAAAGCTTTTCATAGCGGTGATATCCAGTTCATCTGTCATAGACATAATGATTTCAACAGCGGTACGCTGAGACATAGGTTTTTTGTAAGGGCGTTCCGTAACCAAGGCATCATATACATCTGCAACAGAAAGAATCTTGGCATAAGGTGAAATTTTTTCCGCCGTGACTCCCAATGGGTATCCTTTCCCGTTTATTTTCTCATGGTGCTGCAGTACAGCAAGGGAGATGGCGGTAGAAAATTCATTTTTTTCCTTCAATATCTGATATCCATAAACAGTGTGCTGTTTCATAACAGCAAATTCTTCATCATTCAGACGGTCAGGCTTATTTAGGATTTCAAGAGGGATTTTTGATTTTCCCATATCATGAAGAAGACCTGAAATTCCAATATTATAAATATCGTCCTGCTTTAATCCCTGTTTTTTGGCAATAATCATAGACATAGTCGCCACATCAACACTGTGTTTGAATGTATATTCATCACTTGTCTTTAAGGCATTGATATCGACAGCGATAGCAGCGTTATCATTAATTGCTTTCATAAGGTTGTTAGTTATATTATTTGTAGTAGTAGAAAAATTAGCGGAATCAGAATTGTTATATAGATACTGTATTCCTTCGGAAATCCTTTTTTTAACACTTTCCGTCAATGTTACCTTGGCAGGGTCCTCTTCGCGGTATTTGGAAATATTATTACGCGCAGCAGCACAAACCGGAATTTGTTCCTCTGTTTTTTGAACTTCTATATCTTCTTCACCTTCCTGAACGTAAACTCCACCCAAGCCAAGTTTTTTTAAAGAGTCAATCAGATAATCATTCAGGATGGTACCTTTTGCTATGAGAACCCGGTCCATGCGGTCTTTGATGTTTTGTGATATCATCATTCCCTCCTCCAGAGAGCGGGTTCTTACAAAATAGCGTTTTATCAATTTAATCACCACTTTCTCAAGCTCATTCTCAAGCTCATTTTCAATATGGTCATTATAACGTATTTAGGAATAGTTTCCAATCTCTTTGTTGATTTTTTTATAAAAATGGAGGGAGTACTGTTACTCGGAATAAATGGTAACGGAGTACTGGTAGTGACGGATTTTCAGAGGAATTGTTGACTTGAAGTAAAAAAGTGGTAAAATAAAACAACAAGTATGTTAAAGGAGGCGATAGCAAATCATGAATAATTTATTTATAGAAGTGCCAATTGGAACACTTTGCTGCTTCCTGTTTCTGTTTTTTACGTTTTTAAATACGGTCAAAACAAAATCTGTGCGTTCTATGCAGTTAATGCTGTTATGCTGTATTATGTGGACAGCGGGTGATTTATTTACACGTTTGAAAATTTATCCGGGTGTCCATTTCTGGTATAGTGTTTCTTTGCTGGGGCTGGTTATGATACCGGTATATATTTATTATTTTCTGTTTCAAATCTTAGAAATTCAAAATCAGTCAGTGCTTTTCATGTATTCGCTGGTTAGTTTCTTTATTGCAGTGGCAAATGCTGCTTCGGGGCTGTTTCTTGATGAGTCTCGGACTTTACGTAATAAGAGTGGTGCAGAGGCTTATGCATACTCAACTAATCCAGTGGTGTATTTGCTGATTGCTTTTGAAGTTGTTGTTTTAGTATGTGTCAGTATATTTGTTTATAGAAAAATTAGAAATAATACTATTATAGGAAAAAAACTTGTACCACTGCTTATTGGTATTTTGTTTATTTTGATTGGAAACGTGCTGGAGACAGTCTCTATCAATAAGTTTCCGTATGGAAGCCTTGGCGGGGTAGTTTTGGCAGGCAGCGTAACCTGCATGATTTACCGCCAGTATCTTTTTGATATTTCTAAACGTTTACAGATTGGTGCCATATATATGCTGGCCAGCTTTTTGTTGTTTATCCCTATCTGGCATGTGAGCAAAAATCTTAACATGCTGATGGATGCTATCTCTCTGCCGCTGGAGGAGCTTCTGTTTATTTTGGGGATTGTCCTGCTTGTATGGTCCCTGTTAGTTATATTGCCAGTCATTGCTCTTGCAAATCGTCTGGAGCAGCGGGAATCAGAAAAGCAATTTGAACAGCTTCAGGTATTTCAACAGGAAACATTATCGGTATTTGATATCTTTGCATTATGTCAGAAGATTTTAGCGGTTGTACCGGAGCTGGTTCAGAATGCAAAAGCTATCATTGCATTGCGGGATGAAGCTGCAAATATGTTTGATTTGGCGGACAGTGAATCAGACGGTAAGATAATACAGGAGACGGAAGAGGAAGCTGCAAAGTCTTATCGAAATGTGGTGGGAAAAGATGCTGGTGAAGTGATGGAAATCAGATGTAATGATACTTTTCAGGGATATCTTCGCATAAAGCGAAAACGAAAGCTAAATTATATAGAACTTGAATATTTCAAGCAGCTTGTATCACATATAGGAATCTGTATGAAAAACATCCAGATTTATCAGCAAAGATATCAGATGACCATACATGATGATTTGACAGGACTTTATAACCGCAGATATTTTCCAGAGCACATGAAAAAGCATTGGGATAAAAAAGACAGGTATGCCTTTCTGTATATGGATATCGATAATTTTAAGCTGTTTAATGATATTTATGGCGAGGAGTACGGAGATAATGTTCTGAAGTGGTGTGGAAAAGTTGTTCGGAGTATGGTAGGCAGTAAAGGAAAGATATTCCGCATGGGTTCTAATGAATATCTTGCCTGTATCAGTGGGATGGGCAGGGAAGAGGCATTACGGATTGCAGAAGGGATTCAGAAAAATCTACAGAAGAATACTGACGATAAGCCAAAGGTGCTTCAGCCTGTTACAATGAGTATAGGGATTGCAATGGAAACTACCAGGGCAGCAGGATATGACGATCTACTGAAACAGGCAGAACGTGCAGCTTTTTTTGCGAAACAGAAGGGCAAGGATTGTATTGAAATATATGGGGATACAAAAGATGACGGAAAAGGCAGTACAGAGAATGTCAGCGCATATGAACAGATTTCATCAACTGTTTATGCCCTGACGGCTGCGATTAATGCAAAGGATTCCTATACCTTTGACCATTCCATGAATGTATCAAAGTATGCTGTATTGTTGGCGAGGGAGCTTGGGCTTGATAAAAATGAAGTACGTATCGTAAAGGAAGCAGGAATGCTCCATGACATAGGTAAGATTGGCATTTCAGAGTATATTTTGCAGAAGGAAGGCCCATTGACAAAAGAGGAATATGAAACCATGAAGACACATGTCACCAAATCGGTTGAAATGATACATTTCCTGCCGAATATGAATTATGTAATTCCGGCAGTTCTTTCACATCATGAGCGCTACGATGGAAAGGGCTATCCACGCGGAATTGCTGGAGAAGAAATTCCACTTTTGGGACGGATTCTCGCTATATGCGACTGTTATGATGCGATTGTTTCCAGACGTAATTATAAAGTAGAATATTCAAAAAGTTATGCCATTGAGGAATTGCAGAAAAATAAGGGAACGCAGTTTGACCCCGATTTGGTTGATGTTTTTATAACATTAATCCCACATTTAGACAGACAGGTTGAGGAAAATGGAAGGGTTAGTTAATGGGAGAGACAATACAGAGCTGGTGTGAACGGTCAGAGATTCTTTTTGGACATGAGAATATTGAAAAACTGAAGGCTGCCAGAGTGGCAGTCTTTGGCATAGGCGGTGTGGGCGGCTATACAGTAGAAGCACTTGCAAGGAGCGGTATCGGTATCTTAGATTTGATTGATAAAGATACGGTCAGTATAAGTAATATTAACCGTCAGATTTATGCAACGCACCACACAGTTGGCAGATATAAGGTGGAAGTGGCAAAGGAGCGGATTCTTTCAATAAATCCAGAGGCGGTAGTCAATACATATCCGGTGTTTTATCTGCCGGAGACAGCAAGAGACTTTGATTTTGCTGAATATGATTACGTAGTGGATGCGATTGACACTGTGACAGGGAAAATAGAGCTGGTTATGAAGGCGCAGAAAGCGGATGTGCCGATTATCAGTTCTATGGGAGCCGGAAATAAAATTGAGCCTGCCGCATTTGAAGTGGCAGATATTTATGATACCTCTGTCTGCCCTTTGGCAAAGGTGATGCGCAGAGAATTAAAAAAGCGTGGGGTTAAGAAGCTGAAGGTTGTTTACTCAAGGGAAAAGCCGGTTTCATCCAGGATAGAAATTGAGGAAGAAAGCCGCAGGCGGGCTCCGGGAAGTAATGCATTTGTGCCTTCTGTGGCAGGATTGATTATGGCGGGAGAAGTAATCAAGGATTTAACAAATATGAAAGCGCAGATAGGGGGATGAAATGGATTTAAAGAGGAATATTTTAGATTCTTTGAAAGAGTGTGAAATAAAGCTTGGGTACAGAAAAGAGGCGGTCAGCCTGTATTATCCTCAAAACGTGTTAAAAGAGCTGCTTTTGGCAACAGATGATAATTTGCTGGAAAAAATGAATAGATTTTGTCAGTCTGTCGTCGAAGAATTGGGGGAAGTATGTATTGTGAAAACGCAGGAAGCGGGACGGTATCAGATTGTTATTCCTGAAAAAGGGGTAGCCTATGTCCATGAAAATGTCGAAGCAAGCGCTTTTTTGAAAGCTTTTGTCGAAAATATATATAAGCCGGGAATAAGAAAAGAAGATATGATTTCATTGTTTCGGCGGTTTAGTGATAAGGTGATCGTGGAGCAGGCAGATGAAAAGGAATGGGCGGTTTATTTTGAATTGCCGGAAATGGATGCTTATGTGTATTATATAGAAGAAGATGAATTTGGACTACAGTATCATCGTTTTACACGGGAATCATACCGGGAGTTGGTGAAATAACGTTACTGTTTACACTGCTGTTACCGAGCCGGAGTGAACAGTAACACAATATTATACTTTATCAGGCAAAAAGTGTATTTAGTAGTTGAAGATACATGGCAAGTATGTTATACTAATTTTAGTGAAACAGGGAGCGGCCTTATGTGGTTACAATATAAGACCATCGGCACTTATAATATCGTGGGATTGCAGAAAGTTTTGCAGGAGAAGGTTAAAAGATAAAGGTGTTAGGAGCACTAAAGGAAGCAGAATCAACGGGAGGTTCTGCTTCTTTTTTGAGGGATAGGAAAGTTCGCACCAGCGAAGTTGGTGCGCTTTTTTAGGGAACAATTATATAATACAAGGAGGAATATCAATGAACGAAATGAAGGTAAAGACCATTCATATGGGGGCGGCACAGTGTGCTGTTGATTTAGGGGATGGCAGTGAGCGTGGAGAATATGTAAATCAGGACTACATTCTTCAAAAACTGGGAAGGCCGCATAGGGCGATTAGTCTGATGTACTGTTATTATCCCAATGATGATAAATGGCCGGGGCGTGTCAGTGTGGTACATGCAGACCCGTCCATTCAATTTGCATGGGATTATCCGTATGATGACTATTTTACATACAAAGGCGGATTGAATGGGACAAGGGAGGATGAGCCGTTTACATATATGCGTGATATCCGCAGGCATGGTCAGGACGTACTTCTGACCATAACGATTGACCCAAAGCTTTCCGATGACCATATTATTGCGATTGCAAAGGATTTGCAGACTTTTGGGCGTGTTATGCTCCGTATAAACCATGAGGCAACCGGAGACTGGTTCTCATTCAATAAGCGTGCCTCCTATGAGGAGGTTGCTGCTTTCTTTACACACTGCTGTGAAATCATTCACCGCGAAGCGCCAAATGTAAAAGTTATTATTTGTCTGGATGGCTGTAAAGAGTTGGAAGATGAAAAAATGGAGAAGGAAGATATCTTTGCGGAGGCTTCCAGAGCAGCAGATATCGTTTCTGTTGACAGATATATGGCTCTTCACTGGGGTTGGCCATATGATGTGGCAGAGGAGGGTGGAACTACCTTTGCACGTTATACGGTAGATAAGATATATAATCTGGCAAAAAAGAGTTATGAAAGATATACTTTTGTAAATGATGGTGTGAAAAAGCCAATGGTGCTTTCAGAATTTAATGCTGACGGTGATGTTACCGGGCCTTATGATCAGGCAGAAATGGTAAAGGATTTCTGCGAAATGCTGAAAGCAGACAGCGAAAAATGGCTGAATGGCTTTACTTTATACCAGATGCGTGACCGCGGCCGTCTGGGACTTGAGATAGAAGACCCTAATAATGCAGAAGTGGGAATTGAGCAGCCTGTACTGGAAACATACAAAGAGATTATTCATGAGGAATTTTTCAGCCCTGCAATGGAAGAAGGGGCAGAAGTTTCCCTTCCGGTAAAACTTCGCTGGGGCGGTTCTGAAGATGCAGATGGAGTTGCTGTATCAATACATTTTGAAGGTAATCCTACATTTTGTGAAGTTTACTTTGAAGAGGAATCTCTTCTTGACATGAATTTAATGTTAGAAATAAACAACCACTGGTTCTATAAAGCGCCAGGAGTAAAATGCATTGATATGATGAGTGCATTTTATAAGAAACCATTATCTGGTGCCGTGGACCTGACATTAAAGATATTTGCGCCGCCTGCTTCCGGTGAAAATGATGCTTCCCAGGGAGAGGACTGGATGACAAACTATTATACAGAATTAAAGGTAATGCCTAAGATTCGTGTACGTTTTGCTCCGATTGTAAAGTAATATCGGGCAATTACCATGTGTTGCTTTTTGTTGGTTTTAGTGACTATATAACAAAAGGCAACATTTTTTTTAAAGTTAATGTGTGAATTTTTTTTTGAGTTTTTTTGTCAAAATAGTATCGACAATTTGCATAAAATGAAATATAATAGTACTTATCTATAAGTACGTAAAGGGTGTTTTAATTAAGAGGACACTCGTGGATAGGTTGACTGGCACAATTTGGAACGGATTCCGAATTCAGTTATAAAATATGGCAAAATCCAAGGAAAGGAGAGATTGCTATGGACACTAGTGTGTATAATTATTTAGTATCTAGCTTTGACCCGAAATACAAAACAAATTATGCCCATGATGCAAGAGAGCTGCGTTCTATTGTGAAGAGGATACGTAAGCAGACGCAGACCTCGCCGGTATATCTTGTTAATTTTACAAATTCAAAGCAGTCATTTGTACTTGGGGTAAAGGAATCTTCTATGAAGATTGCAGAGTCGTTGCGGGTTTTGGCAGATGATTCAGCAGATAGCATTTTTTTGAGGAAAACAGCACAGTCTTCAGATGTAGAGCAGGTGGGGGCAGAGTTGATTGATGCAGATGGTAAGCCGCTTCCGGGTGATTTTTCAATTCGCGTAAAGCAGCTGGCTAATTCACAGGTGAATCAGGGAAAAGAGTATTATGAGACTGGCAAGGGGCTGTCGGCTGGCAGTTATCAGTTCCGTGTTACAGTAAATGATATTGGTTATGATTTCCAATATAATATTAGAAAAGATGCGAATCACCGTGAGGTAATACAGGGACTTTCCAGTTTTATTACTAAGGCCGCGATTGGATTGAAAGCAGAACCGTTCTTATTTGGGCAGGGTAAGATTGCCATGCGCCTGGAGTCTACGATGGTAGGTACTCCGGATGGAAATGCAACATTCACTTTAAAAGATAAGAATTCAGATAATATAGGTCGTGGTATTGTTGATTATTATGGTTTAAATAATGTATTAGTGATGCCAAAGAGTGCCGTTTTTGATTTGAACGGAGTAGAAAAGACTTCCATAAATAATGAGTTTACATTAGGAAGAGTAGTCAAGGTTACATTACACCGGCCTTCGAAGACAGAGGCATATGTTGATTATCATCCAGATAGGGAAGCGATTCTTGATGGAGTACAGAATTTCATCTCCAGTTACAACGAACTGGTTGACCGTAATCTTGAATTTGAACATCGTGTGGATATGCCGTCTAAGCTGTTACGAGAGTTAAAAGGACTTTCCAAAACATTTTCAAATGAACTGGAAGCCTGTGGCATTACTTTTGATACAGATGGATATATGAGTTTAGACAGATCACTGGCAATACAGGCAATCGAATCGGGGGATATGCAGAAGCTGTTCCAGCTAGATTCTCATGTGACCAGCCGCTTGTTTACGAAAGCGGATTCTGTTAAGATTAATCCAATGGAATATATTGATAAGAAGGTGGTTAGCTATCATGATTTTTCAAAACCGCCAAGAGGATATTCCTATATCACATCTTTGTATTCTGGTTTATTGTTTAATTCGTATTGTTGATTTATCGTTACGATTCATACTTCATTTTACTGGGCTACCCCATCAAGGGTAGCCTTTTTTGAAGAAATAATAGAAACGACAACTTTATGTGGAAGGCAGACCAGAGTTTCACCCTGCTTGGAAATTTTCCTTTGGTGTACACAGAGCTTATCGGGGCAATTTGCTGTTATGATGCGGGCATGGCCGTCTTTTATTTCTAAAATATTCTCTTCTTCTGCCTCTGCCTGTATTGTGTAAGAGGTGTTTTGATTTAGCGGAAATGTTTTAACAGCAACCCCATCTACGGAAACCTGAACCATATCACCATGCTTTGGGTATACGATAAAATAAGCTGTTGCTATAACAAGGGCAAGGAACAGGATTCCGGCAAGTAAAAGTATATCATTTTTTTTCATATTTCCCCCTATTCGTTATGATTCACGTCCGTTCTAAACCGTATGCGTAAAACCATCCGGCTATGCAGTCTGCTGCTGCAAAACCAACAGCATATGTTTTCCTTATGCCATTTGGAATGGCTTATACATCTACTTTCAGAAGCCAGCCAAGCTTTTACGTACAAGCACGACAAGTTTGCCTGATTTCTGGACTTAGCTGCGAATAGTAAATTCATTTCTGCAACATACTATTTTAAATGCATCGCTGTGTTCAGCCGTCTTGCAGAGTGAAAATTTATCCTGCGTGAAACATAGTAACAATTTATCATATCTTTATTTGTTTCTCAACAAATATTTTATTTTTTCCTTGACGTAAGGAATGGGACATGGTATAGTAGATGGGCGATGTAACAGTCTTTTTTTTATGCCCAAATTTTTAAGTATGGCAATAAAAAGGGTGAGAGAAAAAAGGGAAGCGTAAAATGCAAACATGTACCTTTCACCCTTTGTGTTTGTACCTCAAATGAAAATGCAGGCATTTTCGCTTGAGGCTTGGTGTAAATCATGCAAAATAGTTAGAAGGAGGTAGCAGCCGTGAGAGTAAAGATTACTTTAGCTTGTACAGAGTGCAAACAGCGTAACTATGATACGACAAAGGAAAAGAGAAACCATCCGGATAGAATGGAAACAAAAAAATATTGCAGATTCTGTAGAAGACACACATTACACAAGGAGACGAAATAGTATTACTGTTCAGATTGTGAAAGTAATAAAATAGTCTCATTGTAGCATGAAAGGAATGTGAATTATGGGAGATTCTGAAATCAAGAACGAAGTAGAGAACCAGAACAAACCACAGAAGACAGATAAAGCTGCAAAGAAAAAGGGTGGTTTTTTTAAGTCATTAAAGGCAGAATTCAAGAGAGTTGTCTGGCCGGATAAAGAGAAAATCGTCAAAGAGACTACAGCGGTTATTATTGTAACAATTGTTTTAGGTGTAATCATCGCCCTGCTTGATTTTGTCATTAAGCTGGGAATTGATAAGATTATTCAGTTAGGATAAGGGTGATAGATTTATGGCAGATGCAGAAGCACACTGGTATGTTGCTCATACCTATTCAGGGTATGAAAATAAGGTCAAAATGGATATTGAGAAGACCATCGAGAATCGTAATCTTCAGGACCAGATTTTTGAAGTATCTGTTCCTATGTTAAATGTGGTTGAGGAAAAGAACGAAGGAAAGAAAACAGTTCAGAAGAAGATGTTTCCTGCCTATGTTCTTATTAATATGATTATGAATGACGATACCTGGTATGTTGTCCGTAACACCAGAGGCGTTACTGGATTTGTAGGTCCTGGATCCAAGCCGGTTCCGTTGACAGATGAAGAGATGGCAAGCATGGGATTGAAGGTGGATGCACCAAATGTTCCATTCAGCATTGGGGATTCTGTTGTGGTAAAATCCGGTGTTTGGGAGGATACAGTGGGTATTGTTCGTCAAATTGACCATCAAAATAAGATGGTTACAATCAATATCGATATGTTCGGCCGCGAAACACCTGTAGAGATAAGTTTCAATGATGTAGAAGCAGTATAAGATGCCGGATTTCTTTTGGGATTTCGGTGTATCAGTTCAAAATCGTTCTAAAATAAGTATAAAAACTTGCAAAAAGTAAATTGCAAAATTTACGGGAGGTAAAGAAAAATGGCTAAGAAAGTCGAAGGATATATTAAATTACAGATTCCTGCTGCAAAGGCAACTCCAGCACCACCTGTTGGACCTGCGCTCGGTCAGCACGGAGTAAATATCGTACAGTTCACAAAGGAGTTTAATGCTAAGACAGCTGGACAGGAAGGCATGATTATTCCGGTTGTTATTACAGTATACCAGGATAAGAGCTTTAGCTTTATCACAAAAACTCCTCCAGCACCGGTTCTTATTAAGAAAGCTTGTAATATCCAGTCTGGTTCTGGTGTTCCAAATAAGACAAAGGTTGCTAAGATTACAAAGGCTCAGGTTCAGGAAATCGCAGAGACAAAGATGCCTGACTTAAATGCTGCTACATTAGAGGCAGCAATGAGCATGATTGAAGGTACTGCACGCAGCATGGGTGTGACTGTAGTAGATTAATCAGATGCCTTTTTGAATCGCATAAAAAAGATTTGTTACGTAATTGGACGATGTGGGAGGCGACACAGTAGTTGTGTCTTAGAACCCGCCGTTACTACCACCAGGAGGTTATATATTATGAAAAGAGGAAAGAAGTATGTAGAGGCTGCAAAGTTGGTTGACAGAACAACGCTTTACGAGTTAGAGGATGCTGTCAGTCTGGTAAAGAAAGCAGCGGCTGCAAAATTTGACGAAACAGTTGAGGCACACATCAGACTTGGCGTAGACGGACGCCATGCAGACCAGCAGATTCGTGGTGCCGTTGTATTACCAAACGGAACTGGTAAGCAGGTTAGAGTTCTCGTATTTGCTAAGGGTGAGAAGATTGATGAAGCATTGGCAGCAGGTGCAGATTTCGCAGGCGGCGAAGAGTTGATTCCAAAGATTCAGAATGATGGATGGTTTGAATTTGACGTAGTAGTTGCAACACCTGATATGATGGGTGTAGTTGGTCGTCTTGGACGTGTCCTTGGACCAAAGGGCTTAATGCCAAATCCTAAGGCTGGTACTGTTACTATGGATGTAACAAAGGCTGTAAATGATATCAAAGCTGGTAAGATTGAGTACAGGCTTGACAAATCTAATATTGTTCATGTTCCGGTTGGAAAGGTTTCTTTCACGGAAGAGCAGTTAACAGAAAATATCAGTGCGTTAATGGCGGCTATTACAAAGGCTAAGCCGGCAGCAGCAAAGGGTCAGTATTATAGAAGCGTATCTATTTCAAGTACAATGGGACCTGGCATAAAGTTAAATACAGCTAAGTTTATTGGATAGTAAGACCTATTTTCATAGACAACAAGAAAGTACTCTTTTACCGCGGGTAAGTGGCGGTAAAGGAGTACTTTCTTGTTAGCGCACCAGCGAAGTCGGTGCGCTTTTTTAGGCTTTATAATCGATTGCATTTGATGTCATAGTCTGTGTTGTGACCGGCAGATTCGGAATGGAATTTGTTGGTGTTGTTTTCTTTTTCTGCGCGGAATTGCTGGAAAGGCATAAGTTCCTTGCAAAACGGCTGATTTGTGTCGCGTATTTTGTTACCATACCGGTAAATTCACTTTTATCCGACAATACTTTTTTCACTTTAGCAGCACTGCTTGATAAAAGGTCAGTTTTATCAAGCTTTAATTTGCCGGAAGATGTAACCTTGATTCCGATATCTTCCAGGGCGCTTTTATTTGCTTTGATATAATTTTTCAATTTCTTCTCTGCGCGGGTTAGCTGTGAAGAAGATGAAAGCTTGTCAGTACTGTCAAAAAGATTATTATAGGATTCAACAAAAGCCTTTACATTATTATATATGTTAACTCCGTTATCTTTGCCGTAATCCATTGTTCTTAGATTACGTGCTACCTTTTTTAGCGCTTCAGAATCAGCACGAACCAAATCCTCTGTCTTTATGGCACCGCGGTTTATTGTTTTGCGGGCATCCCGGTTTGAGGAATAGTACTGGCGCAGCAGATAATCATAGCTTGTAATAGTAGTATTTGTAATAGAAGCCATAAGATCCCTCCTTTAAGTTCTTTATTCCATAATCTAATATAAATATCGTCATAAACAGCAAAGGGAATTATAGAGAAGATGAAAATTTGTGCTTTTTTACAATATTAAATTTTTTTGACACATTTTTATTGTATATCTCTTTATTAGATTTTGTGCTATGATTATAGTTAATACATCCTTACGATTATTAAGAGGTGTTATAGAAAGGGTGAGTAAAGTTGAAAAAGGTTTTAGTTGTTATTGACATGCAGAAAGACTTCGTGAGCGGATCTTTGGGAAGCGCAGAGGCAGTGAAGATTGTACCGGCAGTCCGTAAGAAAGTCGAAGATGCGTTAAAGGAAGGTACAAAAGTTATTTTTACAAAGGATACCCATGAAAAAGAGTATCTACAGACGCAAGAGGGGAAAAAACTTCCGGTGGAGCACTGTATTCGTGGGACAGATGGCTGGCAGATTATTCCTGAATTGGAGGAGTATGCGGAAATTGTATTAGAAAAGCCGACCTTTGGCTCCATAGAGCTTCCTGATTATGTGAAAGATGTAGAATATATTGAAGTAATAGGACTTTGTACTGATATTTGTGTAATATCCAATGTGTTGCTGCTCAAAGCGCATTTTCCAGAAAAAGATATCTGCGTAGATGGTTCCTGCTGTGCCGGAGTGACGATAGATTCCCATCATAATGCGCTGGAAGCGATGAAGATGTGTCAGATAGATGTAATAGAAGGCACGCTTCCAGAAAAAAGGGTAATGGTGCAGACTTTTGGAAATTTTCAGGTATTTATTGACGATAAACCGGTAAATTTTTCAAGGAGTAAGTCAAAAGAACTGTTTGCTTTTCTGATTGACAGAAGGGGATCGGGAGTCAGTACGGCAGAGATTGCTTCGATTCTTTTTGAAGATAAGGAGTATAACCGTTCCGTTAAGAATCAGGTGCAGACAATTATCAGCCAGTTAATGGAAGGACTGCGGGCATATGGCGCGGAGGATATCATAGTACGTCAGTGGAACAGCATTGCGATAGATACACACAAGATAAAATGTGACTATTTTGACTACTTGGAGCATGTGGATAGTGCCAGGATGAAGTATTCTGGAGAATATATGATCAATTATAGCTGGGCAGAATATACCAATGGTTATTTAATCCAGCAGAAGAATAGGGAGATAGAATGATTTTACTGTTACTGTGAGTAGTAACCTTTGGCTGGTAAAATTATATTTTTTGGATAAAAGGGTGAATTATTTTAGAAAAAGGGAGAAAAACAGTTCGATATGGTGTCCTTTTGGTGTCCCTTTAATGTTATACTAATGTTGTTATCAAGTTACTTAATGTAACAGTAACAAGATATACCCCTCAAACCCCTCTCCTCTTCAGAGCGATTTATCGCTGTGAAGAGGAATTTTTTTTGCTTAAAAAGTTACTATTGTTCACAGTAACACTTTTCTACATTATTAAACAAAAGTATAATGAAATAATATTGACATTTTTCGTACAAATGCTACAATAAAAGCTAGACTGTGGTGTGGCTTTTTAGTAATTATACCAAAAATAACCATAAAATCTGGTTGAGCATCACATAACAATCTTGCTTTATGCATAGATTGAAAAAAAATACAGAAAGGGGAACCGGAATGAGTGAAGGAACATTTCGCGGGGGAGTGCATCCCTACGAAGGAAAAGAACTATCAAGTGACTTACCAATTAAAGCGGTAACACCGAAAGGTGATATGGTATTTCCTATGTCACAGCACATTGGCGCACCAGCTACACCGATTGTAAATAAAGGTGATAAAGTACTGGTTGGACAAAAAATTGGTGAAGCCAGTGGTTTCATTTCAGCAAATATTTGCAGTTCTGTTTCCGGAACAGTTAAGGCGGTAGAACCTAGAATGCTTTTAAATGGTTCTATGGCAACATGTGTAGTGATTGAGAATGATGGAAACTACACAGGGATTGAGGGACTTGGGGAGGATCGTGATTATACAAAACTCACAGGTGACGAGATTCGGGAGATTGTAAAAGAAGCGGGAATCGTTGGTATGGGAGGTGCAGGTTTTCCAACAAATGTAAAACTTGCGCCAAAGGAGCCGGATAAAATTGACTTTATTTTAGTGAACGGTGCCGAGTGTGAGCCATATCTGACTTCTGATTACCGCCAGATGCTAGAATGCCCGGAGGAGATTGTAGGTGGCCTGAAGGTTATGTTAAAGTTGTTTGACAAGGCGAAGGGGCTGATTTGTATTGAGGATAATAAGCCGGAGGCAATTGCCAAGATGGAGACTGCTGTCGCAAATGAAAGCCGTATTGAGGTAAAGGTTTTAAAAACCAAATACCCTCAGGGTGGTGAGCGTACCTTGATTTCTGCAGCAACGGGCAGAAAAATATATTCTGCCAAGCTTCCGGCAGATGCTGGCTGTATTGTAGATAATATTTCTACTGTAATTGCAATTTATCGTGCAGTATGCAAGCGGACACCACTTATTACAAGGGTTATGACATTAACAGGAGATGCTTTCAAAAGACCTGTGAATGTAAATGTCCGACTGGGATGCAGCCATGTGGAACTTGTAGAGGAAGGGGAGGGCTTTAAGCAGGAACCGGCAAAGATTATTTCAGGCGGTCCGATGATGGGATTTGCCATGTTTGATTTGAATGTGCCTGTTACAAAAACATCTTCCTCTATTTTAGCAATGACACAGGATGAAGTGGCAGAGAATGAACCAACACCATGTATTCGTTGCGGTCGCTGTGTATCAGCCTGTCCGGGTAATCTGGTACCTCAGAAAATGGCAGTTGCAGCAACAAATAACAATTACGACGAATTTGTGAATTTAAATGGTATGGAATGCTACGAATGTGGCAGTTGTACTTATGCCTGTCCTGCAAAGCGCCCGCTGACCCAGACCTTTAAGCAGGCCCGTCAGTATGTCATGGCACAGAGAAGAAAGAAATAGGAGGTGTAATGTAGCGTGAGTAATTTATTAAATATATCATCATCACCACATGTTCGTGACAAATCCAGCACGAAGAGTATTATGTGGGATGTGTTTCTTGCACTTATGCCTGCTACCATCTTTGGAATTTGTAATTTTGGTATTAAGGCAGCAGTTTTGATTGTAACGTGTGTTGTAACAGCTGTATTATCTGAATATATCTGGCAGAAGGCAATGAAGCTTCCGTTAACTGTCAGTGATGGAAGTGCGGCACTTACCGGTTTGTTACTGGCACTGAACCTTTCTTCGACTTTCCCTGTATGGATGGCGGTGATTGGTAGTGTTTTCGCTATTATTATTGTAAAGCAGTTATTTGGCGGGCTTGGACAAAACTTCATGAACCCTGCCCTGGGCGCAAGATGCTTTTTGATGGTTTCTTTTGCCGGACAAATGACATCCTTTACATATGACGGTGTTACCGGTGCAACTCCTTTAGCAATGATTAAGCAGGGAGATGATTCAACAAGGCTTGTAGATATGTTCCTTGGAACAATCGGCGGAACCATTGGTGAGACTTGTACGCTCGCTTTGCTTCTGGGTGCAGCATACCTGCTTGTCCGTAAGGTAATTACCTGGACGATTCCGGTATGCTATATTGTTACTTTTGCAGTGTTCGCGCTGATTTTTGGCGGACATGGTTTTGATATCACCTATCTTGCAAAAGAACTTTGCGGTGGCGGACTGATGCTCGGAGCTTTCTTTATGGCAACCGACTATGTTACCAGCCCGATTACACCAAGAGGACAGATTGTATTTGGTATTCTCCTCGGTGTTCTGACAGGGGTATTTAGAATCTTTGGTGCATCAGCAGAAGGTGTATCTTATGCAATTATTATTTGTAACCTCTTGGTTCCATTAATTGAGAGGGTGACAATCCCTGTTCCATTTGGAAAGGAGGGTATAAAAGATGGCAAATAATGAAAAATCAAGTAATACGGTAATCCATGATACCATTTGCCTTTTTGTAATTACTCTTGTAGCGGGTATACTGCTGGGCGGTGTCTATATGATTACAAAGAGTCCGATTGAGAAGCAGGAAGAAAAGGTAAAGCAGGAAGCATACGCAGCCGTATATTCTGGCGCAGAGTTTCAGACAGATAAGGATGTTGATGCAAAGTTAGCAGATTTTCAGGCAGATTTGGCTGCTGGAAAAGTAAAAACAGCTTCTGGAACTGACCTTTCTGATGTAGAAATTCAGGAAGTCATGAAGGCTGTTGTAGATGGCCAGGATGCGGGTTATGTAGTGACTTGTACCGGAAAAGGCTATGGCGGTGCTGTAAAGCTTGCACTTGGTATTGATGGAGAAGGCGTTGTAAAAGGCATCCAGATTATGGATTGCAGCAATGAAACTCCGGGGCTTGGTCAGAACAGTTCCAATGAAGAGTGGAACAAGCAGTATGTTGGAATGGCTTCTTCACTGGATGTTTCTGTTGTAAAGGATGGAAGCGGAAGCGCTGAGAGCGGTACAATTAATTCCATCAGTGGTGCTACGATTACCAGTAGTGCTGTTACAAGAGCTGTAAATGGTACATTTTTATTTATCACATCATTATCAGAATAGGAGGGAAAATACATGAATTCATGTACGGAACGTTTAAAAAATGGTATCATTACGGAAAATCCCACCTTTGTAATGATGCTTGGTATGTGTCCTACCCTTGCGGTAACATCTTCCGCAATTAACGGTTTGGGCATGGGACTTACGACAACAGCCGTATTAGTCCTGTCTAATGTGTTTATTTCCTTACTGCGTAAAGTGATTCCGGATAAGGTTCGTATTCCGGCATTTATCGTAGTAGTTGCTTCATTTGTAACAATTATCCAGCTGCTGTTGAAAGCATTCCTGCCGTTCCTTGACAGTGCGCTCGGCGTGTATATTCCGTTGATTGTAGTAAACTGTATTATTCTTGGGCGTGCAGAAGCATATGCTTCCAAAAATCCAGTCGTTCCATCCTTGTTTGATGGTCTTGGCATGGGGCTTGGATTTACCTTCGGTCTGACCTGTATTGGTATCTGTCGTGAGATTCTTGGTGCAGGCGCTATATTTGGAAAAGAATTTATACCGGATGATTTCCATATTACATTCTTTGTCCTCGCACCGGGAGCATTCCTTGTTCTGGCATTTTTAACAGCAATTCAGAATAAGTTAAAATTGCCATCTGCTACAAATGTAGAAAGGGATGACAGCCTTTCCTGTGGCGGAAATTGTGCAAGCTGCGTAGGTGCAAGCTGTGTAGCAAACAAGGGCATTATTGAGGCAGAACGTGTTGCTGCAAAAGCTGCGAAAGCACAGGCTGCCAAGGAAGCTGCTGAAAAAGCAAAGGCAGCAAAAGCTGCCAAAGCAGCAGAAAAGAAGGAGGATTGATATAAGTGAATTTATTTGTAATTATTATTTCATCTATGCTTGTAAGTAACGTAGTACTTAGTCAGTTCCTCGGTATCTGTCCTTTCCTTGGTGTTTCAAAGAAAGTTGGAACTGCTGTAGGTATGGGAGCTGCAGTTACATTCGTTATTACAATCGCGTGTATGATTACATACCCGATTTATTATGGAATTCTGGTTCCGTTAAAGTTAGAATATTTACAGACCATTGCGTTTATTTTGATTATCGCAGCATTAGTACAGTTTGTGGAGATGGCATTAAAGAAGTTTATGCCTTCCCTCCATGCATCTCTCGGTGTGTATCTTCCTTTGATTACAACGAACTGTGCGGTACTTGGTGTTGCCATTAACAATATTTCAGACGGTTATAACTTTATTGAAAGTCTTGTATGTGGAATCTGTACAGCATTAGGTTTTTTAATTGCGATTGCAATTCTTGCCGGAATCCGCGAGCGTATCGAGTACAACAATATTCCGGATTCCTTTAAGGGAACTCCGATAGTACTGGTAACAGCAAGCCTGATGGCAATTGCATTCTGCGGTTTCGCAGGTTTGGTTTAGGAAGGAGGAAGATAGTATGACACAAGTATTGATTGCAGCAGCAGTTATTGGTATTACAGGACTTCTTATCGCTCTCCTTCTTGGATTTGCCGCAATTCAGTTTGAAGTACCAGTCGATGAAAAGGAAATTGCCGTTAGAGAATATCTTCCGGGCAATAACTGTGGTGGATGTGGTTTTGCAGGCTGCGATGCTCTGGCGAAAGCAATTGCTGCAGGAGAAGCGGCTGTAAATGCCTGTCCGGTTGGCGGCGCTGCCGTAGCAGAAAAGATTGGTGCTGTCATGGGTGTTGAAGGCGGCGATGCAGTCAAAATGGTTGCATATGTTAAATGTGCCGGAACCTGTGAAAAGGCAGGAATCAAGGCAAATTATTATGGTATTTCTGATTGTAAGCGTGCAGCAGCCATTCCGGGACGCGGTGATAAGGCTTGTTCTTACGGCTGTATGGGATTTGGCTCCTGTGTGGCAGCTTGTCAGTTTAATGCCATTCATGTAAAACAGGGTGTGGCAGTAGTTGATAAAGATAATTGTGTAGCCTGTGGTAAGTGTATTGCTGAGTGTCCAAATGGACTGATTGAGCTGGTACCATATGATGCAAAGCTTGCGGTAACTTGTTCAAACAAGGATAAGGGACCAAAAGTTATGGCAGTTTGCGATACGGGTTGTATCGGATGTGGTATCTGTGCAAAACAGTGTGAATTTGGTGCGGTTACCGTTGAAAATAATGTAGCACATATTGACCAGAGCAAATGTACCGGTTGTGGAAAATGTGCAGAGAAGTGTCCAAAGAAGATTATTATGGCACACTAAAGTCTGGAAAGAATGAATCTGCAAAGGGGGAGTGGAGCGTTTCCACTCTCCTTTACTGTGTAGAAAAGGTTACGGAGTACAGAGTGAACAGTAATCAGGATTGTTCTCTGATAAAAGATTTTGTTTGCTTATTTGATAAATGTGGTACAATAGTACAATAGGTTTGCTGGCAGGGCCTGCAATCTATTGCATGTTATATAAATAGTTTTAAGAAGGGGGAACGAGGATGCGTATTAAGATAAGGAAAGTGACTGCAGTACTATTGGCGGTATCGTTAGTACTTGGCAGTACAGGATGTAAAAAGGAGAAAAAGGAGCCAAGGCCGACACCGAAGGCGACAGCCAAGGTGGATGAGGGGAATGCGAATGCTTCTGGTAAAGGGGAAGGGCAGTCGGATATTCCGCTAATTATTGCCTGCAAACAGTTTTCGAAAAAGTTTAACCCTTTTTCTGCTTCTTCGCAGGCGGACAAGCAGGTTGTGGATTTGACACAGATTAAGCTGGTGAAAAGTGACCGTGCAGGAAAAGTGATTTATAATGGAATTGATGGAGAAGTGCTTCAGTATGGAAATGAGGAGTATACGTATTACAGTGCAACGGATTTATCGATTAATTATGACAAGAGAACAGATAAAACCAAGTATACAATTACATTACGGGATGATTTGGTTTTCAGTAATGGTGAAAAACTGACGATTGATGATGTGATTTTTTCTTTATATGTTTTTTGCGATAATGACTACAAAGGGAGTGCAAATCTGAAAAATATGCCGATTCAGGGGCTTTTAAATTATCAGGCAAACAGCAGTAAGGCGGAGAAACTTTCAAAAAAGAAGGTAGCACGTTATATTAAAAAGAATCCAGCGGAGTTAAAAAATTTTATAAAACAAAATATTACCGAACAGGGAATAGAGGGGAAGGAAGCCAACCGTCTGATTGACATACAGGCAAGAATGCTGCTTGCCAGGAATACTGGGAAAAAGGTAAAGAAAATTTCCGGTATTCAGAGAACAGGAGATTATGGGCTTACCATTACGACGCAGGGGTATTGTAAGGAAATGTCAGCGGCTTTGCAGATTCCAATCTGTGCCCTGCATTATTATGGCGATACTTCCAAGTATCAGTATGAAAAGAATCGTTTTGGTTTCCGGCGCGGGGATATTTCGTCCATTCTTGCCAATAAGACAGCGCCCTTTGGAGCAGGGGCATACCGTTTTGTAAAAGTGGAGAATGATGTTGTTTATTTTACTTCAAATGAATTATATTATCTGGGATGTCCGCAGATTGCATATCTACAGTTAAAGGATATGACAGAGAAGTTAGAAGAAACCAGAAAAGAGCTTTTGGATAAGACATCTGCATCCGGGGGTGAGGGAGAAGAGGAAAGTGTAACACTTGCAGAGGCTATGGAGCTGTCTGAGGGTGTGGTGGATGTCATTGCCGGAGATTTTACAAAGGAAGAGTTAGCGCAGATTTCATTATTAAATTCTAATAACAAGCTGTCCGGCAATAAAGTAAATACAAGGTTTGTCGGTGATGGAAGGTATCACTATATTGGTATTCATGGTGAGAATGTGTCTGTAGGGAAAAATGCAGGAAGTGAATCTTCAAAGAGCTTAAGAAAGGCACTTGCAACACTGTTTAGTGTATCAAGGGGAATCTTAGAGGAGACAGACGGAGAGCGCGTCCGGATTGTTAATTATCCGATAGCGGCGGAATCATGGGTTTCCCCATATTCCGATGAGGAAGGTTATTTGGTTGCATATTCGAAAGATGCCAGCGGAAATGTGATTTTTAATGGTTCGGAAGAAGCAGAGGCAAAGACGGAGCTGGCGGAAAGAATGGCTTTGGAATATCTGGAAAAGGCGGGATATCAGGTAGAAGACGGCAAGGCAGTCAAGGCACCGGCTGGGGCATCTTTAAAATATAAGGTATGGATAGCAGATGGGGAAGAAAATGCCCTATATCCAGTGATTATGTACGCCAAAGAGGCTATGGAGAAGCTTGGAATTACCTTGCAGCTTCAGGAGGTCAAAGGAGAGGAACTGCTCCAAAAGAAGCTTAAGCAGGGTTTACAGCAAATCTGGGTAGGCAGTAGACCAATTGAAGATGTGGATTTGGAAAAACGTTATGGCGCAGTAGGGAAAGAAAATATTTTTGGTGTCAGCGATAAGAAATTACGGCAAAATATTGTGGAGCTGCAAAATATCATGTCTTCGGAGAATCGCAGAAGTGTATACCGAAAATGTTTTGAGGGTGTTTTGGAATCTGCCGTAGAAGTTCCGGTATGTGAATTTAACCATGAGGTTCTTTTTAGCACTGACCGGATTAGCGATTCGACCATTCCGCGGGATATCAGCCCTTACTATACATGGCTGAATGAGGTTCAGAAAATAGAGATGAAATAAAACAGAAATGAGGATTTGTATGGATTTTAGTATTGGTGATGTGATAAAAATGAAAAAGCCCCATCCTTGTGGTACAAACCAGTGGGAGATTACAAGAGTTGGAATGGATTTCCGGTTAAAATGCCAGGGATGCGGGCATCAGGTGATGCTGCCGCGTAAGCAGGTTGAAAAAAATTTCCGGGGGAAGAGCGAGAGTTGACAGGTTATTGTGTACGGAGTGAACAGTAACGCTGAAAGGGGATATTGCCTCGAAGAGTGTCAAAAAACTGCTTGCATCAATTTGGAAATTATGGTATTATATCAAATTGTGATACGTAAATTTTCCTTGCTCTCTTCTGTTGGGACAAAGTATGTAAAGAATGAAATTTCACTAAAGCGGTAAAAGACACCATCCAAGTGAAACTAAGACATTCTTAAGTGATTGGAAGTATTGTCATGAGGAGGGCCAGAGACCAAAAGGAGGTACAGGCAACTATGAACAAATATGAGTTAGCGTTAGTTGTCAATGCTAAGATCGAAGAGGATGTAAGAGTAGCCACTGTAGAAAAGGCAAAGGATTATGTTGCTAAATTTGGTGGAACTGTTACAGAAGTTGAAGAGTGGGGCAAGAAGAAGCTTGCTTACGAAATTCAGCATATGAAGGAAGGTTATTATTACTTCATCAAATTCGATGCTGAGACAGATGTTCCGGGCAACCTTGAGCAGGCTGTTCGTATTATGGATAATGTTCTCAGATTCTTATGCATTAGACAGGAGGCATAGGAAGGAAGGTGTTTCCTAATGAATAAGGTTATTTTAATGGGACGTTTGACCCGTGACCCTGAGATTCGTTATTCTTCAGGAGAAAGTCAGACAGCAGTTGCAAGATATACACTTGCAGTAGACCGTAGATTCAGACGTCAGGGTGATGAGCAGACAGCAGATTTTATTAACTGTGTTGTATTTGGCAGAGGAGCAGAATTTGCTGAAAATTATCTTCATCAGGGTACAAAAATTGTAGCCGTTGGCCGTATTCAGACTGGCAGTTACACAAACAAAGATGGACAGCGGGTTTATACCACAGATGTAGTTGTGGAAGAGCAGGAATTCGCTGAGAGCAAGGCGGCAGCCGCAGGAAATGGTGGCGGTTACCAGCAGGCAGCTCCATCCAGACCAGAGCCGACACAGGCGGCTGGTGATGGATTTATGAATATCCCGGATGCCATCGATGAGGAATTACCATTTAAAAACTAGAGCAATCTGGTAATATTTTAAGGAGGTTTCAAAAATGGCATACAATAAAGGCGACAAAGATGGCGCTTCTTCAAGAAGAAGACCTATTCGTAGAAGAAAGAAAGTATGTGTGTTCTGTGCAGATAAAGAGCATGATTACATTGATTACAAAGATGTAAATAAGTTAAAGAGATATGTCTCTGAGAGAGGCAAGATTCTTCCTAGAAGAATCACAGGAAACTGTGCAAAGCATCAGAGAGCTTTAACTGTTGCAGTTAAGCGTGCACGTCACGTTGCAATTATGCCTTATACAACAGATTAATAAGTTGTATGGCTATATAGGTCAAAATATGGGCTGGAGACAGTCAGTGCATATACAAAAAGAGTCGATTCACGGGTAATTGTGGATTGGCTCTTTTTCTTTAAATGTCAAAAAGCTATTGAATCTGTGATAATATATGTTGTATACTGATAAATGGTTACCATTTGCGGCGGGGGTTATGCATGGTATTTGACCCTCGTGGCAGTCGCCAAATGCGAACGAGTTCGCGCTTGGCTCGTTGCTTCGCGGGAATAAAATGACAATAGCAGGAGTTAAAGGACGGAATAGAGATTATATAAATTAAATTGAGAAAAGTGTGAGAAGAAAGTTTAGGAGGGAAACAGTATGAAATTAACGGACTTTGACAAAGGGACAGAGCTTGTAATTATTTCTACCAAAAGATATAATCGTCATGAGTTTAATACGGAGATTGTAATGACGAATGAAGAGGAGGACATGGTGTTAGCTATGCCTGTATTAGTGGATGGAAAGATGGTTCGTTTTTCAGACCCGGAGATTAATCATACAGTGACAGTGATTGAGGGATCAAAGGTTTATACATACCCGGATGTTGAGATAAGAGAGGTACAGACGTCTTCCAAAAGGCTGAAATATGCACTTTGCATTGAATCAGATGAAGAGGCAGAGCCAGTAAACCGCCGTAACTTTTTCCGCGTTTACCTAGGGGTTAATGGTATTTTGAAAACCAGTGTAAATCATAGAATACAGGAGGTTGTTATCAAGGATATCAGCGCAAGCGGGCTTGGTGTTATTTGTGCAAAAACGCTGCGAATTCCAGTTGGGACAAATGTATTTGTCAATTTTGTAGATGAGCTGACGGGAGAGGAATTCAAGTTAGACTGTGCTGTAGTGCGCTGTGTAAAAAATGACGAGGAGTCTGTTGTATATGGTTGTGAACTTCCGGAGTCAAGTGATTCTATGGAGAAGCTTGTGGCATTAAAGCAGAGAATAGCATTAGAATATCGTCAATAAAAGTTGAAATATTTGAAGCATCATGCTATAATTCTTTCGATTGTGCAATGGCACAAGGATGAGCGGTATTCTGTTTAGAAACTGCATCAGATGATAATGAATTACCACGGAAATGAGGTGGTAATTTGATAATTGGAATTATAGGCGCAGGGAAGGTGGGCACGACATTAGGGGCGTACCTTCGGAAAAATTCAATTTCTGTGTCGGGCTATTACAGCCGGACTTATGAAAACGCTGCAATAGCAGCAGATTTTACAAAAACGAAAGCATATAGCGACATAGATGCGCTTGTCAATGCGAGTGGTACTTTATTCATTACGACTCCCGACGGGGAGATTCGCCATGTATGGGACTGCATTGCAAAGGATAGGTTAGCAGATAAGATTATATGTCATTTTAGTGGTTCGTTGTCATCTCTTGTTTTTTCTGGAATAGAAGCAGCCGGTGCGTCTGGTTGTTCGATTCATCCAATGTTTGCGTTCAGCGACAAGTTTCAATCTTATAAAACATTCCATACGGCATGCCTTACGATAGAGGGGCAGGAAAAAGCAGTCTGCGAAATCAAAGCATTATTTGAAGGGCTGAATCATAGGGTCTTTACGATGAAAGCAGAGGATAAAATGCGTTACCATGCAGCGGCAGCACTTGCCAGCAATTATATGGTTGGCCTTTTTCAGTCAAGTCTTGATTTGCTGGAGGATTGTGGTTTTTCAGAGGAAGACAGCAGGTTTTTGCTTGCCCCGCTCATCCGCAATAATGTAACTGCCATGTTAGACAAAGGTCCGGTAAATGCACTGACAGGGCCAGTAGAGCGTGGAGATATTGGTACTGTTAAGAAACATCTGGAGGTTTTAGAAGGAACAGACACCGAGGCGGTATACCGAAGCCTTGGTAGGAAACTGGTAGAGATTGCACAGAAAAAAAACGCAGACAGGAATTATACCGCTATCAGAAATATTTTATAGAAATCTGACCTATAGTGTTACTGTGAATAGTAACCTTATGGTTTTATGTATCTGTGGAGTGATTGAGCATAATACCTGTACAGGCAGATATTCAGAAAGGAAAGTTATGAAAAAGACAATTAGTACATTTCAGAAGGCCAAAGAAAATGGAGAAAAGGTAACAATGCTTACAGCATATGACTATTCAACGGCGAAACTGATAGATGAAGCAGGGATTGATTCTATTTTAATAGGGGATTCGCTTGGAAATGTCATTCTTGGATATGAGGATACTATTTCCGTGACAATGGAGGATATTATCCACCATACGGCTGCTGTGGCGAGAGGGGCTAAGGAGGCTTTGATTGTAGCGGATATGCCGTTTATGTCTTACCAAACCTCCGTATATGATGCTGTTGTGAATGCAGGGCGGTTAATGAAGGAAGGACGGGCGAATGCGGTAAAATTAGAGGGCGGTGCAAGCGTATGTCCTCAGATTAAGGCGATTACATCTGCAGGGATTCCGGTTGTAGGCCATCTTGGACTGACGCCCCAGTCAATTAATGCATTGGGCGGCTATAAGGTACAGGGAAAGAGTGAAGCGGCGGCAAAGCAGCTTTTAGAGGATGCACTGGCGATACAGGAAGCAGGTGTTTTTGCCGTGGTATTGGAATGCGTTCCGTCAAAACTTGCGGCACTGCTTACAGAGAAGCTCTCTATTGTAACGATTGGCATTGGTGCAGGGAATGAATGTGATGGACAGGTTCTTGTATATCAGGATATGCTAGGAATGTTTTCTGATTATGTACCTAAATTTGTAAAACAATTTGCTAATGTTGGAGAGGTTATGAAGCAGGCATTTGCAGATTATAAAAAAGAAGTCAGCAATGGAGCTTTTCCGTCGGAAGAGCATGGTTATAAAATAGAAGATGATGTGATTGAAAAGCTGTATTAATAAGCATAAAGCGAGGTGAACAAAGTTCACCTTGCAGAAATGAGGAAAAAATGAAAATAGTCAATACAATTCAGGAAGTAAGGGAACAGGTAAAGGAGTGGAAAAAGCAGGGGCTTTCCGTAGGGCTTGTACCTACGATGGGATATCTGCATGAAGGCCATAAGAGTCTGATAGATTGTGCGGTTGCGGAAAATGACAAAGTAGTTGTCAGTGTATTTGTGAATCCGATGCAGTTTGGGCCAAAAGAGGACTTGGAAAGCTATCCAAGAGATTTGGACAGGGATGCCGCCCTTTGTGAAAAAGCGGGGGCAGCGCTTATTTTCCATCCCGCACCAGAGGAAATGTATCATGATGATTTTTCTTCTTTTGTGGATATGAATACTTTGACAGGCGGGCTTTGCGGAAAGACACGTCCAATCCATTTTCGTGGAGTGTGTACCGTGGTATCGAAGCTTTTTAATATTGTCACACCGGACAAGGCATATTTTGGGCAGAAAGATGCGCAGCAGCTTGCTGTCATCCGCCATATGGTGAGCGACTTGAATTTTGGCATTGAAATCGTAGGATGTCCGATTATCCGCGAAGAGGATGGACTTGCCAAAAGTTCAAGGAATACTTATCTAAATGATGAGGAGCGCAAAGCAGCACTGATTCTCAGTAAATCCTTAAAAAAGGGCAGAGAATTAGCAGAAGCAGGGGAAAAGGATGCGGGAAAGCTGCGTAAGGTGATTACTGACGTACTTGTCAGTGAACCGATGGCAAAGATTGATTATGTAGAGATAGTAGACTGGAATACATTAGATGCTGTTGACAGGATTGATGGGCCGATTTTGGCTGCAATTGCGGTTTATATTGGAAAAACCCGACTGATTGATAATTTTATTCTCGCGTAAGCAATGAGCCAAACGCAGAGAGGGAATTTGGACGGAACAGGAATGGAGGATTATAATGACAGTTACAATGTTAAAAGGCAAAATTCACCGTGCAGTAGTACAGCAGGCAGCATTAGACTATGTAGGCAGTATTACGGTAGATTCGGAACTAATGGAAGCTGCCGGGATTTATGAATACGAAAAAGTACAGATAGTTGATGTGGAGAATGGAAGCCGTTTTGAAACATATACTATAGCAGGGGAGCCTGGCAGCGGGATGATTTGCCTGAATGGAGCAGCGGCACGGATGGTTCAGGTGAGCGACCATATTATTATTATGGCTTATTGTGAAATGTCACCGGAAGAGGCGAAAGACCATAAGCCGTATGTTGTATTTGTGGATGAAGAAAATAAAATTAAAAGTACGGCCCGTTATGAAAAGCATGGACAGTTATCGCAGGATATGAAGCAGTAGATAGAGAAGTTTTTTGCAAGGTATAAAGAGAAAATAGTATATTAGGAGAGAAAAATAGGATGTTACAGGGCAAAACGGTAGTTCTGGCTGTATCGGGGAGTATTGCGGCCTATAAAATAGCAAATTTGGCAAGTATGCTTACTAAGCTTCATGCAGATGTGCAGGTATTGATGACGCAGAATGCAACGCAGTTTATCAATCCGATTACATTTGAAACACTGACAGGGCATAAGTGTCTCATCGATACATTTGACAGAAATTTTCAGTATAGTGTTGAGCATGTTGCACTGGCAAAAAAGGCAGATATTGTATTAGTTGCACCGGCTTCCGCCAATGTAATTGGTAAAATTGCAAATGGGATTGCAGATGATATGCTGACAACAACGGTTATGGCATGTCCGTGCCAAAAGCTGATTGCTCCAGCCATGAACACAAATATGTTTGAGAATTCCATTGTGCAGGAGAATCTTGTGAAGCTAAAAAAACATGGCTATATGATTATTGAGCCTGATGTGGGGCTTCTTGCCTGCAAGGATGTTGGGGCTGGAAAGCTGCCTTCAGAGGAAGTTCTGTTGAATTACATCCGAAAGGAAATTTGCTTTGAAAAGGATTTTGCAGGGAAAAAGGTAATGGTGACCGCAGGGCCGACAGTAGAAGCGCTTGATCCGGTACGTTTTATTTCGAATCATTCGACTGGGAAGATGGGATATGCCCTTGCGCGGATTGCGATGGAACGTGGTGCAGAGGTAACACTTGTCAGCGGGCCGACAGCAATTCCCTGCCCGCCGTTTGTAAAGCTGGTGCAAATAAGAAGTGCACAGGAAATGTTTGATGCTGTAACAGAAGCGGCAGGAGAGCAGGACATTATTATAAAAGCGGCGGCTGTTGCTGATTATACTCCAGTGTCTATTGCAGAGGAAAAAATCAAAAAAAAGGATGGCAGCAGCAAAATTGAACTGAAAAGAACACAGGATATCTTAAAGTATTTGGGAGAGCATAAAAAGGATGGCCAGTTTTTATGCGGTTTTTCTATGGAAACGGAGAATATGCTTGAAAATTCAAAGAAAAAACTGGAAAAGAAAAATCTTGATATGATTGTTGCCAATAACCTGAAAGTGGCCGGTGCAGGATTTGGTGTTGATACAAATATCGTAACATTGATTCGTAAAAATTCCATACAGGAGTTGCCGCAGATGAGCAAGGAAGAGGTGGCAGCAGCCATATTAAATGAAATAGTGCGTAATAGCTGTGAATAATAAATAGCAGAAAGATTCCAAAGTGGAAAAAGTTGACTTGGAAGTTATGATATGATAGTCTGTGAATAGTAGGTATCTGTAAGGTAGAAATTTTGTATTAATTAGCAGAGAAAGGGTTATTTTCTTTGCGGAAATGAGGTAAGAGATGACGTTAAGAGAGTGTTATGATTCATTTGGAGGCAATTATGAAGAAGTTTTATCAAGGTTAATGGATGATAAAAGAGTACAACGGTTTGCTTTTAAATTTTTAGATGATACTAATTTCGAGACATTATGTGAGTGCCTGAAAAACGGAAATTATGAAGATGCATTCAGAGCTGCTCATACGATAAAGGGGTTATGCCTGAATCTTGGGTTTGAGAGGCTGCGTGTTTCAAGTGATGAACTGACAGAGGCACTCAGAAACGGAAAAAGCGACGGAGCAGAAGAATTGCTTGAGAAGGTCAGAGCAGATTATATAGAGGTTATCACAGCATTAAAGGAATATCAGGAACAACTTCCAGGGTAATAAGCATATTGTGAATTAGAGTTTTTAAGTAGTGAAGATAATGGAAAGGAATCGTTATGAGAAATACGGTATTAATTGTTGACGATGCAGAACTAAATCGTGAAATTTTAGCAGAGATACTGGGTAATGAGTATAATATTATGCTGGCCGAGGACGGAAAAGTTGCCTTGCAAATCTTAGAGAGCAATCATGAGGATATTGCAGTATTGTTACTGGATTTAAATATGCCTGAGATTGATGGCTTCGATGTATTGAAAGAGATGCAGAGAAGAGATTTAATGAACAGAATTCCGGTACTTATTATCAGTGGAGAAACCTCCTTAAATGTGGAGAGAAAATGTTTTGAATATAATATTTCCGATTTTATCAGAAAACCTTTTGATAATACGCTTGTTAGAAGGAGGGTAAATAATATTGTAAAGTTGTTCCAGTATCAGAATGAACTTGAGGATACGGTATCAATGCAGACAAAGGAATTGAGGGAGCAGTACCAGCTTCTAAAGAAGCAGGCGGAAAAGCTGCATAAGAGGAATACCGATATTATTGATATTTTGGGCACAGTAGTTGAATACAGAGATTTTGAAAGCGGCGAGCATGTCATGAGGGTAAAGGGATTTACGAAAATTCTGGCACAGGAGATTCCAAAGGATTATCCTGAATATGGTCTGACAGATGAGATAATAGAGGTTATTGTTTCGGCAAGCGCGACGCATGATATTGGAAAGATAGCAATACCTGATAATATTTTGTTAAAACCGGGAAGGCTGACGGATGAGGAGTTTGCCTGTATGAAATCCCATACAACAAGAGGATCTGAAATTTTAAATAATATAAAATATATATGGGATGAGGAATACGCTCAGGTAAGTTATGACATATGCAGGCATCATCATGAGCGTTATGATGGAAAAGGATATCCGGATGGACTGGCAGGAGAAGATATTCCGATTGCAGCCCAGATTGTATCGATAGCAGATGTATATGATGCCCTCGTTAGTGAGCGGGTATATAAGAAGGCTTTTAGCAAAGATGAAGCATTTCAGATGATTATAAATGGCAAGTGTGGAGTTTTCTCGCCAAAACTGCTGAAGTGTTTTAGCAGGGTGAAAAAAGAGTTTGAGGAGCTTGCAGACAGATACAGCACCAGTGGTAGTGCACAGCAGGTATATGAAAATAACTGTGAATAGTAGCTAAATAAGTAACAAAATGGTGCATATTTTTGCAAAGAATTCCTCTTGTAAAAATAGGGAAATTGTATTAGAATGAGAATATCACATAAAAAAGGAGGAACACTACTATGGCATATGTAATTAGTGATGACTGCGTTAGCTGTGGAGCTTGCGCTGGTGGATGTCCAGCAGGTGCTATCTCAGAAGGTGCTGAGCATTACGAGATTGATGCAGATACTTGCATCGATTGTGGCGCTTGTGCAGGAACTTGTCCTTCAGGTGCTATCTCACAGGGCTAATGAGACGGTTCATTTGAAAAGATAGAGCTGCCGGGTCGGTTTTGGTAGATAATGCCTAATCGAATGCGGTAGCTTTTTTCGGTGTAAAAAGAATGATTTATATCGAAAAGTGTTATAATGTTATAAAAGCAGAATGTAGAGGTGAGTACAATCCACCTTACAGAAAGGGAGGAAAAGATGGCAGAAGTTAATAAAGAAATGGTTATAGCAGATATGCTTCAGGTTGACCCAGGGATTGCACCAATTCTGATGGCATCTGGAATGCACTGTATTGGATGCCCGTCCGCACAGGGTGAAAGCCTGGAAGAAGCAGCGATTGTTCATGGACTGGATGCAAATGAGCTGGTAGCTACAGTAAACCAGTATCTTGCGAAAAAAGCAGAGGGTTAAAAAAGCAGAATAATAATTTTATCTCAGGACTGTTCGAAGCCGAAATGTAAATTTACCTTTTGACACCTTAACCCTATATAATAAAGAAGGTGGGGAATGCATTTGCATTCCCCCTTCTTTATAATGCCGCTAACTTTTCGATGGCATCTTTTGCCAAAATTTTTCTAAAATGTTCTTCTAAATAATACTGGTTAAAACCAGAGTTTTTCACTAATGTACCATATTCGTGCAGAATATTGCAGATTTTTCCAAATTCTTCCGCTTCTCTGGCAGAACGATGCAAAACCAAATAATATGTGCCGGCACAGGTATCTTTATACAATGTATTTTCCCCATGATAAATCGTATGGATATGGCAGGCGAGCCTGGTTACTGTCTCTAAAGAAGTAAAGGCGAAAATAATAACAATATCCCGTGTATTCTGCATTTTTTGCTCTTTTGGGCGTGGTTCCATACCCAGAGCTTCAGGCAGAGAGATAAAATCAGGCTCTTCTATAGCTTTGGCGGTTTGTGGGGCATCTAAAAGATTAGAATCATGCTCCGGAAATCTCCAGACAGCATCATTATCTATATCATTATTTCGTGTATCAAATGAAAGAAAATCATCGTCCTCCTCGTATGAATCATAATCCTCATAAAAGTAATCATCTTCGTCTGACCAGTCCTGTTCCTCGGTAAAGCAGGAAAATCTGGTATCCAGTTCATCCGGCTCCTCGACCTTTGTGATAATCAGGACAAGTGCTTCAGGAAACAATGGGATTGCTTCAATCATAAGTGGAATATCGTCAACATCAAAGCCAAGTTCATAGGAAGCCTGCTCCATCATATCGCGAAATAATGCTTTTGCCTTGGCCGTACCATATGCCAGTTCGCTGATGCCTATTTCACGGTCTTTTAAATCCTTTTGGTTTAAGGTACAACGTATCTGTTTCTCATTGATTTTTTCGATTCGCATAGGCTCACTTCCCTTCTTATCACTTCTCGCGTACATAACTTATTTTACAGTCTGATATCGAGATTTTTACTATTACTTCGGAAGTGAAATATCACAATTTTTACTCGTCTGAATTTCCGGTTATACTCTGTCAAAAGCCTCGATGCAGCGCCACTACACCTGCGTTTTTGGCAGAACTATCCGAAAATTTATACTTCGCAAAATCTTGCGATGTTTCACTTCCGAAGTAATATATAATAGAAAAGTTTTAACTTAAAAAGATAGTCTTAGAAAGCAATAACTTTTTCTATTATGTAAAATTATAATTTAATAAGAATTATAAGTCAATGTTAAGTGTAGCCTGAAAAAGTCACAATATTATAATTTGTTAAATTTGAAAAATAAATACTAGCAGAATATGTGATTTTTGTTAAGAATTCTAAAATGTGTGGTAATTGTGAGAAAATGAAAGACTATCGCCGTTTTTTTCACAAAAAATAAATTATTTTTCAAACACTTTCCCAATGGTTTTTTACCCTCTGCCTGCCATATAATACCATCAGCGATACGAATCCCTGCTTTGAAAGGAGGTGAATATGAGATTCAGACACTGCGGAACTTATTTTATCATATGAAATTTCGATATAGATGTTCCTTCTTACTCACGTATATTGGATTCGTAACTCGCGTTTATCTTGCTGGAAAAGGTGGGCAAGGCGTATCACAAACTGTACCGAATGAAAGCTGTTGTATGGGAGGAAGGAAAATGGAGCAAAAATCAGGTAAATTAAAGGATGAGATGTATGAATGGCTTTTATCAGAGATGCAGGCTGCACAGGCAGCAGGAGTCCCTGTGGCGGTGGATGGGAAAGAATATTCCTTACATGAAGCAGATAAGTTAAAAATGGTCATGGAAAACCACTACTACATGAAAAGCTACATGGGTGATGAATCCGGTAAAATTGTACGAATTGATTTTGACCATATTAAAGATGTCTGACAAATTTTTTGTTGCTGTAAACAAGTTAAATGCACGTTACTGCAAAAGGCAGGTTTATCTGCAATACTCCTTAAAAAATGAGGGGAATCCGGCCCGGTTCCCCTCGTTATGGAAAGACAGTTATTGGGATATGGTTTACTTTAAGTTAAATGTGAGGATTTTTGACAGATTTTTCGCTATTATTTGCTCCTTACAAAGAAAAGTGATATACTATAGCAAATGTTGATATCTCAAAGGAAGTTGGGGGCGGATTTATGACTAGAAATAAAAGGATTATTTTACTGGCAGGTATCTGTGTAGTAGTGCTTGGTACTATTATTGGAATATTGCTTTATCGGAAGTTTGCACCAAATAAGGAGCATATGGAGCTGACGAAGTATTTTCAGATGGATAAAAACGGGGTAAAGCTGATTTTAGGTGATGAGATTTCTGAAGCTGATGTATTGTATCAGGACAGGCAGGTATATGTGGATATAAATACTGTAAAGGAGCGCCTGAACAAGCGTTTTTACTGGGATGCAAATGAAAATGTACTGCTGTATACAACACCTAATGCTGTGATTTCAGCAGAACCGGGAAGCAAGGATTGTTTTAAAAATAATAGCAGAAGTAGTAAAGAGTATGAAATTGTACGTGTGGATGCAGAAAAAGTGTATGTAGCATTAGATTATGTGAAAGAGTATACTGCCTTGGAGTATAAGGTCTATAATAAGCCGACACGTGTTGTGATATCAAATGAATATGGAATCAAAAGGGATTACAGTAAGACAGATTCTGACTGTGCCCTGCGCTATAAACCGAATATCAAAAGTGAGATACTGGCGGATTTAGAGGAAGAAGCCGTGCTCCGGGTGTTAGAGCAGGAAAATAAAGAAACAGGCTTTTGTAAGGTAATGGACAAGTCTGGTATTATTGGCTATGTCAAGGCAAAAGATTTGGATGATGTTTATCAGGAAGAGATAAAGACAGACTTTAAGGAAGAAGAATACACGCATATTTTAAATAAAAAGAAGGTAAATCTGGTTTGGCATCAGGTTACGAACGAGTCAGCAAACGGTGGGCTGCTGACGCTCCTTTCCAATACAAAAGGAGTCAATGTGGTAAGCCCGACCTGGTTTGGAACATCAGATAACAATGGAAATATTGATTCCTTGGCGAGTGATACGTATGTGACACAGGCACACCAGCAGGGAGTGGAAGTGTGGGCTTTGTGTAATGATTTCAGTCCTAATATGAAAATAGGCAAAGTATTAGGTTATACCAGCAGAAGGCAGAAGCTGGCAAAAAACCTTATAGCAGAGGCAATCCGTTACAGCCTTGATGGGATTAATATTGATTTCGAAAATGTAAAGAAAGATTCTGGAGAAGATTTTATACAGTTTATACGTGAACTGGGTATTATGTGCAGGAATAATGGTATTGTATTATCCATTGATAATTATCCGGTTCGGGAATATAACCAGTATTACAACAGAGAGGAGCAGGCAGAAGTAGCAGACTATGTTATTACAATGGCATATGATGAGTATTATGCCGGCTCAGAAGAGGCAGGCCCGGTTTCTTCTATTACTTATGTTAAGGATTCAACAGAGAAGGTATTGGAACAGGTTCCGGCAGAACAGGCAATTATAGCGTTGCCATTTTATTCCAGACTTTGGAAAGAGAAGACGGAGAATGGAAAAGTGGATTTATCGTCGGAAGCTTGTTCTATGGGGTATGCGCAGGAAATTTTACAGGATTCCAGGGCTAAAGCAATTTGGGATGATGTAACAGGGATGAATTATTTGGAGTATACTAGTGGCAAAGTATTGCATAAAATGTGGATTGAGGATATAAATTCCCTGCAGGTAAAGATGGAAGAGGTAGCAAAGCATGAGACAGCAGGTGTTGCATTTTGGAAACTTGGTTTGGAAAATAGAAATGTATGGGATATGATTTGGAAATACAATAAGTAAGGCATGGCCTAAGGTATGTTCCAGAATAGAAAGGCATAAGATAGAGTAAGAACAACTGTGGAAATGGAATCAGGGTTTATCTTATGAATTTCTGGGAAAAATTTAAACAAAGAAAATCAGTAATTTTAGTTGTTGGAGTATTATCCTGCCTTAGTTTACTGGGGATTTTTGTTCAGATGAAGGAAGTAAGGCAGACAGCAGGAGGCGGCAAACAGCCGGTAATTGTTGTTGACCCCGGGCATGGTGGAATTGACCCAGGAAAGGTAGGAGTAAATGGTTCTTATGAAAAGGATATTAACCTTGCCATAGCAGGATATCTGAAGGAAGCATTAGAAAAGAAAAAGTGTAAGGTTATTATGACAAGGGAATCCGATACAGGGTTATATCAGGAGACCGATTCCAATAAAAAGATAGCAGATTTGCGAAAAAGAACAGAGTTGATGAACCAAGAGGATGTAGATTTAATTGTCAGCATTCATCAAAATAGTTTTTCAGGAGAAAGCTCCAAAGGAGCTCAGGTTTTTTACCATACGGGTTCTAAAGAGGGAGAAACATTTGCCAAAATATTGCAGTCACAGTTAATTAGCAGTCTGGATGCTTCCAATCACCGTCAGGCAAAGGGAAATACCGATTATTATTTGCTGAAAAACACTACAAAGACGGCGGTAATTGTGGAATGTGGATTTTTGTCGAATAGTGAGGAAGCAGGAAAACTATGTGATAAGACGTACCAGCGTCAGGTGGCGTGGGCGATTGCCCAGGGAGTGATGGAGTATCTGTCAACATTATCAGTATACTAGTTAAGCAAGTCAAACTGCCAATTACTTAATATTCGTTGTACTAGTACACCGATTAAAAATATCCTACGCCAAACTAACCAAAACTTATTTTTCGTTGTACTAGATGTTGACTGGAAGAACGAGAGTTACGGTGACGCAGTAAGCAGTAACGGAAGAGACAAACAGGAGGCAGTAATGGAAACGATAATACAAAAGGTAAATCCAGAGTTTTTTGAAGATGAGGAGTTAAAAAAGGGGTGTGGGATTTTGCAGTCGGGCGGTCTGGTTGCGTTTCCTACAGAGACAGTGTATGGTTTAGGAGGAGATGCACTCTCACCAGAAGCTGCCCATAGGATATATGCTGCAAAAGGAAGGCCATCTGACAATCCTTTAATTGTCCATGTGGCAGATATAGATGGGGTATGTGATGTAGCCAGAAATATCAGTCAGGAAGCATGGGCTTTGGCAAAGGCTTTTTGGCCGGGACCATTGACTATGATTTTTGATAAGCAGGAAAAGGTACCGCTTTCGACAACAGGCGGGCTGGAAACCGTTGCAGTAAGAATGCCGGTTCATCCTGTGGCGGCAGCGCTGATTCGGTGTTCCGGTATATACATTGCTGCACCGAGTGCAAATATCTCAGGACGTCCAAGCCCTACAAAGGCGGAGCACGTTATTGAGGACTTGAATGGCAGGATTGAAATGATTTTGGATGGTGGTCAGGTGGGAATTGGGATTGAATCTACCATTTTGGATATGACGGATAAAATACCAGTGATTCTGCGTCCAGGCTACATTACAAAAGAAATGTTAGAAGAGGTTATTGGAGAAGTAAAGATTGACCCGGCAGTTACTATAGAGGAATTTGACAGAAGCATTGTAGCGAAGGCACCGGGAATGAAATACCGCCATTATGCTCCAAAAGGCAGGCTGACCATTGTGGAAGGAAGGCCTGAAAAAGTGGTAGAGCGGATTAATGCATTAGTTCATGAGAAAGAAGAAGAACACAAAAAGGTGGCTGTCATTGCAGCAGAAGAGTCAAAGGCAGATTACCGGTGCAGAGAGGTATACAGCATTGGTTCCCGGAAAACAGAAGGTTCCATTGCAGCAGGATTATATGATATACTACGAAAAATGGATGATATTGGAGCCGAGTATATTTTTGCAGAAAGTTTTGCAGAAGACGGGATGGGACAGGCTATTATGAACCGGATGTTAAAGGCGGCAGGTTACCATCGTATCAGAGCATAGAAAGGTACTTAAATTTATGAAACAATACAGTCAGATTGTATTTATTTGTACAACGAATACATTATTAAGTCCAATGGCAGAAGGGATTTACCGTAATAATTCACCGGAGTGGATGCCAAAAGGGATTTCCAGAGGTTTGGTAGTTCTATTTGAAGAGCCAATTAATCCAAAATGTAATGTACTGCTTACGCAGAATGGTTTCAGAATTAGTGGACATAACCAATCCAGACAGTTGATGAAGGAGGATTTACAGGAGGATGCCTTATTATTAACCATGACTTTAAGTGAAAAGGTTAAACTGATTGAAGAGTTTGAACATGAGGAAAATGTATATACGATTGGGGAATTTGTTGGGGAAGATACAGATATGATAGACCCGGCAGGAAGCGAAGAAGAGAAATATAAAGGGTGTTTCGATGAATTAGTCTTTCGTGTGAATAAGATGATTCAAAAGCTGGAAAATCTTTATCAGCAGGATTGAATAAGTATTACTATGGTATGTATCCCTTTTTAGTGGGGTTCATATAAAACAACCAATAGATTGCAGGCTTTGCCAGCAAACCTATTGCAATAAACTACAATAATAGAAAATTCGTAAAGTATGATTTCTATTGTATAAACAAAATAAGGAGGGCAAAAAATGATAGCATTAGGCAGTGACCACGGTGGATTTGAGTTGAAGCAGGAAATTATCGCATATTTAAAAGAAAAGAATCTGGAGTATAAGGATTACGGCTGTGAGAGTAAGGAATCCTGTGATTACCCAGTATATGCTAAAAAGGTAGCAAATGCCATTGTTAGCGGCGAGTGCGACAGGGGAATCCTGATTTGTGGAACAGGAATTGGCATTTCTATCACAGCAAATAAAGTGAAAGGAATCCGGGCAGCAGTATGTCATGACACTTTTAGTGCACAGGCGACCAGGGAGCATAATGATGCCAATATCCTTGCGATGGGTGCCAGAGTAGTAGGGCCGGGATTGGCACTAAAAATTGTAGAAACATTTCTAAATACGGAATTTTCTAATGATGAACGCCATATTCGCCGTATTGAACAAATGGAAGGATAATACATATTTTTTCTTGACACCATGTTTTTCAAGAGTTAGTATTGATTTAGAAAATAAGCATTTGGTATTACTAATGCGTGGAATATTAAGTGTATTTTGCTGTTTTAGTAATATATGAAAGGAAGTAATACTATGGCAAAAAAAGACATCGATTGGAGTAACATTGGCTTTGGTTACATGAGGACAGATAAGCGTTATGTATCTAATTTCAAAGACGGCGTATGGGATGAAGGAGTTATGACAGAGGATGACAAGGTTGTCATAAGTGAATGTGCCTGTGTATTGCAGTATGCCCAGACGATATTCGAAGGGTTAAAGGCATATACAACAGTGGATGGCCGTGTGGTTTGTTTTCGACCGGATTTGAATGCAGAGCGTATGGTGGATTCTGCAAAAAGACTTGAAATGCCTGCATTTCCAAAGGAGCGTTTTATTGATGCAGTTGTAAAAACTGTACAGGCTAATATAGATTATGTACCACCTTATGGATCAGGTGCTACGTTATACCTTCGTCCATATATGTTTGGCTCTAACGCAGTTATTGGAGTAAAGCCTGCAGATGAATATCAGTTCCGTCTGTTCTGTACACCGGTAGGCCCATACTTCAAAGGCGGTGTAAAGCCAATTACAATCCGGGTGAGTGATTTTGACCGTGCTGCTCCTCATGGTACAGGCCATATCAAGGCTGGTCTGAACTATGCAATGAGTCTTCATGCAATTGTAGATGCACATAATAAGGGATTTGAAGAGAATATGTATCTGGATGCAGCTACCCGCACGAAGGTGGAAGAAACAGGAGGAGCAAATTTCCTTTTTGTTACGAAGGAAAATAAGATTGTCACACCAAAGTCAGACAGTATTTTACCATCTATTACAAGACGTTCTTTGATGACCGTTGCAAAGGACTATCTGGGATTAGAAGTAGAAGAAAGAGAAGTTCTTTTTGAAGAGGTTCCAGAGTTTGTTGAATGTGGTCTTTGCGGGACAGCCGCTGTTATTTCACCGGTTGGATGTATCAATGACCATGGAAAAGAAATTACTTTTGCAAATGGCTGTAAAGAGATGGGACCTGTTATTACTAAGCTTCGTGAAACATTAACAGGGATTCAGATGGGACAGGTTGATGCACCGGAAGGATGGATTAAAGAAATCAAGTAAATTGTACATTGGTCCGTAAAAAGTGTATCAATGAGGTTTTCTATACAGTAAAAATGGGGAATGCATTTGCATTCCCTGTATAAAGTATTAAAAAGTTGGTCATAGCGTCGTTGTTATTCGATTTGTTTTAGCAGAAGAAGTCTGTCACCCTGCTTTACTCTGTCACTGTCAAGCTGATTAAGCAGCATGATATTTTCGACAGTTGTATTATATTTCTTGGCAATATCCCAAAGAGTTCCTTCCTTGTCAACGATAAAACCTACAAGACCAGGCATTGCCTGCAGTCGTTCCATATCCAATGGTTTTTCCTGAATTTGTGTGATAATTTGCTGGCTGCCATGTGTAAAGACAAAAGCACATAAATTTAGTATTATTTTTGCTTCAATTTCCTGACTGTCAAGCATTATCACACTAATCTGGTTTATGGTAGACTGAAGTTCATAATCATCTTTTGGTTTAATACCACGAATTTCTATCGTATGTGTAAATGGAATCGTTCCTTTTACCACAGCAAGAGGTCGTTCATCGTTTTCCGTAACATAGAGAATATCAAGCTCAATTGCACCTTCTAAGGCAATGCCGTCTGGTACGATTTCCTGTTCGTCAATTTGTATTGTACCTGTAGCATTACAGATTTGTAGAATAGTATCGGTATCCTGATTGATGTGGATATGTTCTGAAACACGAACAACACTTTGATTTTTCATCAACAGCTTTGTGAAGGCTACATCCTGCCTGGTCAAATCTAAAGTGCAGGATGTCGAATATGCATCAGACAGATAGTCAAACGTCTCATCCTGATAGAATTTTAATCTGAGATTGAGACTCATATCTACTTCTAATACGCGGTTTTCACCATCCTCATCTGCTTTTGTATCTAAGGATTTTACGGTATCGAGGATTTCAATATCAGAAACCATATCTTCGGAACACCTGTCACAGTGAACAATTCCATCAAAAGGAAATTCTGTTTCTAAATATTCCAAATGGCGTTCGTCGCTGTCAGGAATATAGAGCAGAAAAAGCTGTAAATCCCCAATAAAGCGTATACCATCTTCAATAATGCGGTTTTGAAGGTTTTGCGGAGTCATTTCATAATATAAAATGGTTTCGATATTAGGTTTGCCCTTTGGAAGCGTCACAATATCCCTGATTCGGAATACATCTTTTTGATGGTTTGCAAGCTTCGTCAGGGAAAACTGGCTGAATTGCTGATGAAGACCTTCCGGTGGTGATAGCTGTTCCATATCTGCGCGGGAGGCTTCTGAGGAAATAATATTTGTGCCTGCTGCAATATTTTTATCCTCCTCCTGACAGCAATGAAAACTGACAATAGCGCGAATACTGATTTTTCTGGAGTTAATTAGATTCGTCTGGCAATTTTCCAAGTCAAAATGGCACATGACTTCATGGTCAGGCTGCAGGCCATCCATATTAATGGATTCTTCAAAGGGAATTTGTCCCTTCATATTATGTACAGGGCGGATATCTTCTGTAGTAATATAAAGAAGGGAAAAGGACAGATTGCCCCGGATTGTCACTTTTCCATCAGCAGGAGTAATTGAAATAATCTGAATTTCTCCCTGTGTTTTGATTAATTGGTCAATATCAGGTTTTGTATCTGGGACATTGACATCATCTTCTAATGTAATCTGCATATCACTCCGACAGAGGCTGCCGTGGGTTCGTATGTTACGAGTTGACAATTCCATATGCTCTCACCTTTCCTGTTCGTAATTCTTTTAAAATGCAAGCCAATATGATGCTCTGTTCTAATCATATGAGATGTAGAGTGGAAATATACCTCGTTTTGCGTATTTTTCTTACTCAGCCATCGATGCATTTCACACGATATAATCACTATCCGCACCAGTTTTATAAATTTGCAGTAAAAATAGATATCATAGAGCAATACAGATAAACGAGAGAAGGTAAAATTGTGCGTTACTTTTCACACAGCAGCCAGATTTGAGAATTTTTGATAAGTTTATGGTCAAACATGCGAGTTTAACAGCGCCATTTTGCATGATTTTTGCAAAATGTGCATTCAGCGTTGCAAACGCTGTTGTTACTGGTCACGGAGTGAACAGTAACAATTATGCACAAAATGAATGTGTAAAATTCGTTAAAAGATGGACAATTTCACCCAAATATGGTACTATAATGAAGAATCTTCAAAAGCATTGATTGTATAAAGTGCAAAAGGGGAAATAGGTGGTATGTATTTTAAAAGCCGATAAAGAAAGCGAGGAAAAAAATTCTATGGGAAAGACAACAAGGGACACAACACAGAATAAGAAAATTAGATTTTCGTTAGTAATGCGGATTTTTGCGATTGCATTTATACCATTAATTGTACTGGCAGTTGTCTTAACTGCAATAGGAGTATACGAAATCAGAACGGGAATGCAGAGTGAGACAATGGAAGGGCTTAGGGCATCTGTAGCGCATTTGGAAGGTACAGTGAATGCATTAGGTGATGGAGACTTTTCATTGGATGGACAGGACAATTTACTGAAGGGGAGCTTTAACCTGACAGAACGAACAGATATACTGGATTCTCTGGTAGAGGGGACAGATGTTGATATTACGCTTTTCTATGGCAAAACAAGGCGTGCTACAACTTTGATTGACAAAGATACAAAGGAGAGGATTCTTGGATCTGATGCTTCTGATATAGTTTATAATGCTGTTGTAGAAAATGGTGGAACTGTAGAGATGTATGATATACCAATTAATGACGAGGTATATTATGCATATTATAAGCCGATGAAAGATGCTGGTGGTAAGGTTGTTGGTATGTATTTTGCGGGTTATCCGGCAACAGAGATAAATGCTTTTATTAATTCCAAAACAATGCTGCTGATTGGCTGCGCTTTGGCAGTAGGTATTATTTCCATACTGACTATTGGCTATACATCAATGCATATGCGTAAGTCAATTAATGAAGCAAATCATGCACTTTCCACACTGGCAAGTGGTGATTTAAATATCAAGGTAAGTGAGAAGGCATTAAGACGAGGTGATGAGCTTGGTGATATGGCAAAAGGAGTACATACTCTGCAGAATGAGTTGTTAAGTGTAATGTCAAAGGTAAAAGAATCCACACAGGTTCTTTTTGATGCGGGCAAGGAGTTAAGCACTATGGCATCACAAACCAGTACTACAGCAGATGACATTGGACATGCGGTGGAAGATATTTCCAAGGGTGCTGTTTCACAGGCGGAGGAAATTGAAACGGCATCAGCCCGGATTGGTGAAATGGGCAGCGTTATCAGCCGGATTGTGGATAGTGTGGGAACACTGGATGAGACTTCAGAAGATATGAAGTCTGCCGGAGATTATTCTACCTCAATTATCAATGATTTGAGCCAGTCGAATGATAAGACAATGGACGCGATTGCCAGAATTGGAAGGCAGGTTAATGCAACAAATGAGTCTGCCAATAAAATTAGTGAGGCGATTGAGATTATTACAAATATAGCAGAGGAAACAAACCTGTTATCACTGAATGCTTCTATTGAAGCAGCCAGAGCCGGAGAGCAGGGAAAAGGTTTTGCGGTTGTTGCTAACCAGATTCAGAAGCTTGCAGAGCAGTCAAACGAATCAGCTCAAAAGATTGCAGAGATTATCAAGGAATTGTTAGATGATTCTAAACATACGGTAACAGTTATGGATGAAGTTCAGGAGATTGTAAATGAACAGCAGGCTAAACTGCAGCAGACAAAGAACCAGTTTACTGATGTAAGCCGTGGTATTGACTTATCAAGAGATGAGACAAATGGAATTAAAGGGCAGACAACACTTTGTGATTCTGCACGCAGTAAGGTGGTAGATATTATTACAAATCTTTCGGCAATTTCCGAACAGAACGCTGCATCAACGCAGGAGACGACAGCTTCTATGCAGGAATTAAATGCTACGATTAATTTGCTTGCGGCATCTGCTAATAATCTTACAAAGCTTTCAGAGGATTTAGAAGAGGAGATTCAGTTCTTCCGTTTTTAGGATATGAGGAAACAGTATGGCAGACAATATTTCAGACAAGATTACGTATACGAATAACATATCTGTTGAGAATTATAATGAATTAAGGAAATCAGTTGACTGGATTTTGGTTGCCCCGAAAAGGGCAGCCATTGCTCTTCGTAATACTTTTTATATCTGTGTTGCAATGTATGAGGAACAGCCGGTGGGTATGATAAGAATCGTAAGTGATGGCGGATATACGTATTTTCTTACGGATGTTATTGTAAGACCGGATTATCAGGGGCATCATATAGGAACGGAACTTCTGACACGTACTTTGGATTATATTCAGAAGGATGTTTTAGAAGGGGAAACGGTCATGATAAGCCTGATGTCTGCTTTTGAAAGGGAATCATTTTATAAGCGGTTTGGTTTTCATAAACGCCCGTTTGATAATCATGGTTCCGGGATGTCAGCATGGGTGAGCAGGGATGCAGATGGAAATGTTAAAAAGTTTTAGCTGACAATTCCATTTCCGCTTGGTGATTGTGTATACGAGGATTATAAGAATTGATTCTTTTCCTTATCATAGAGATAACCGGTAGATTCTAGTTTACCGGTTATCTCTTTTTCGTCTAAGCAAAGGCTTTTGCAAAGCTCCTCCAAAGAAAGATAGTTATCTCTGAGCTGGGTATTGATGTAACTTAGTAACATAGCGGGATCTTTTGGGATATTCATAAGGCATTCCTTTCTATATGGTGCTGTAAAATGTTGCATTTTATTTTTGGCGCCCTTTTTTAGCAGCTTCGTTGATGAGGCCGACAATTTTTTCGATTGAGTTGTTTAGCTGGCTGCGTTTCATTGCTTTAATATAGTCTTCTTTGTTGTCAAATACCTGATTAATAGCATTCAGGAGCTTTTCGTCTGTGATATCTTCTTCCTGCATTACAATACTGTATCCTGCTTTTTCAAAGGAGGCGGCATTTAAAATCTGGTCGCCGCGGCTTGCCTGTGCGGAAAGAGGAATCAAAATATTTGGCTTGCGCAGCGCAAGGATTTCACAGATTGCATTGGCACCAGCGCGGGATATCATAATATCAGCGGCAGCCATCAAATCACAAAGCTCTTCTTTAATATATTCAAACTGGACATATCCCTTGACACCATTTAACGAATGATCTAATTTATCTTTGCCGCAGAGGTGGATAATCTGATATTTTTCCAGCAGAATAGGAAGAATATTGCGGACAGCATTATTTACGGCAACGGCGCCAAGACTTCCGCCTATAATAAGTATAACCGGTTTGCTGTTGTTAAATCCACAGAAGGAAAGCCCTTTTTCTTTACTTCCATGAAAAAGCTCCTCACGGATTGGGGAACCGGTCAAGACAGCCTTTTCGGCAGGCAGGTGCTTTATTGTCTCTGGGAAATTAGTACATACTCTGGCTGCACAGGGAATGCAGATTTTATTGGCCAGACCGGGTGTCATATCCGATTCATGGATGACACAGGGGATTCTCTTTGATTTGGCAGCGACAACAACGGGAACAGAGACAAAACCACCTTTGGAGAATACGACATCCGGTTTGATTTTACGGAGTAGTTTTCTTGCCTGATGCAACCCCTTTATTACTTTGAAGGGGTCGCTTATATTTTTTAAATCAATATACCGGCGGAATTTGCCGCTGGAAATTCCATAGTATTGGATGCCGAGTTCAGGAATCAGTTTGCTTTCAATTCCTTCATATGAACCAATATAATATACTTCGTATCCCTGTTTCTTTAATTCTGGGACTAGTGCTATATTTGGGGTTACATGACCGGCAGTACCACCGCCTGTTAGTACAATTTTTTTCATAATTATGTATACTCCTTTCAGGGTCGTAGTTACTGGGCAAAGTGTGAATGAAAAGACCATTCGCACGGGAAGAAACATCCGCAGAAGCGGACTTGCTGCAAAGCAGCATTCTTCCTCTGTTTGTGCCAGCAAAGCTGGCAAGATTGAAAGAGTGAGCAGTAACGGATTATAAACTTCTTGGTGTGAATCTAAATGTACTTTATGCTGAAAAGCGAAATAATATTGCTTCTAAATAGAAAACAATTACGCTCTTACGTGCAATCACAACGAGTCTGCCTGTTTTTTAAAATTAGTCAAATCGTAACTTGCATTATCATTATAATATAAGTTATTGGAAGATGCAAAGAATATTAAAAAGTCATATAAAATGTGGTATACTAATGTTATTGTCCATAAATAGTAAGATACCAATAAGTATTTCGCAAAGGGGGTAGATAATATGGAGTATGATGTAATTATTATAGGTGCAGGTCCGGGAGGGATTTTTGCAGCATATGAATTGGTAAACAAATCTGAAAAATTAAAGGTGGCAGTTTTTGAAGGAGGACACTCTTTGGAAGAGCGTCATTGCCCTATTGATGGGGAGAAAGTGAAAGCATGCATTGGCTGTAAGAATTGTTCTATTATGAATGGCTTTGGTGGTGCGGGGGCATTTTCCGATGGAAAGTATAATATAACGAACCAGTTTGGCGGCACACTTTACCAGTATATCGGCAAGGAAAAGGCATTAGAATTAATGCATTATGTGGATGGACTGAATTTGAAGTTTGGCGGCGAAGGAACAAAACTGTATTCTACAGCAAATACTAAAATAAAAAAGCTCTGCTTGCAGAGTGGTCTGCATTTGTTAGATGCTTCAGTGCGCCACCTCGGGACAGATATTAATTTTGTCGTATTAAAAAATATTTATAACTATCTGAAAGATAAAGTAGATTTTTATTTTGACACCCCAGTAAATACTGTGAGCATAAAAGATGGTAAATATGCTATTTCAACGCCAGAGCAGGTTTATACCTGTAAACAGTGTATTGTATCGGCTGGCAGGAGCGGCAGTAAGTGGGTAGAAAAGCTCTGTAGTGAGTTAGAGATTCCCACAAAATCGAACCGCGTGGATATTGGCGTAAGGGTGGAATTGCCGGCAGAGGTTTTTTCCCATTTGACAGATGAATTATATGAAAGCAAAATCGTATACCGCACAGCGAAGTTTGAAGATTTAGTAAGGACGTTTTGCATGAATCCATATGGCGTTGTTGTCAATGAGAATACAAACGGTATTGTAACGGTAAATGGACATAGTTATGAAAATCCTGAAAAGCATACAGAAAATACTAATTTTGCTCTTTTGGTATCAAAGCATTTTTCAGAGCCATTCCGTGACAGTAATGGTTATGGTGAGAGTATCGCACGCCTGTCCAATATGTTAGGAGGAGGAGTGCTGGTACAGCGTTTTGGCGATTTGATTCGGGGAAGGCGTAGTAATGCCTCACGAATTGAAGAAGGATATGTCAGACCGACGTTAAAGGCAACACCGGGAGATTTGAGTCTTGTAATGCCAAAGCGGATTTTAGATGGAATTATTGAAATGATTTATGCGTTGGATAAGATTGCACCGGGAACGGCGAATGATGATACACTTTTATATGGCGTAGAGGTAAAATTCTATAACATGGAAGTTGAATTAAGTAATAATCTGGAGACAAACCATAAAGGTTTGTATATTATCGGAGATGGCAGCGGCGTTACGCATTCACTGTCCCATGCTTCGGCAAGCGGTGTATATGTAGCAAGAAACATTTCCGTGGGGATTTAAAACCTTTTCTTGACAAATTCCAAATCCCATACTATTATTTAGGAAAGGTAAAAGCAAAGACGGAGACAGTAGCTGTCAGAGAAAGCCACAGTGAGTCCGGGAGAGTGTGAACCGGGTGCGGGTGTTAGTGTACTAGTCTATTTATTATCAGTAAAAGATGAATGATATGGGACACCGTATATCTGACAAGTGAAAATCACTCCTGAGCTGCGGATGGAACGATTTGCCCTAAAAAGCGATTTAGTACATTGCGCCGGCACCCGCCGTTATATGGGTAGTGCATCGGAAACTGTGCATCAGAATAGGTGGTTATATGATAGTTATAGGCTTTCATCCTGTTTTGGATGGAAGTCTTTTTATTTAATAAAAGGAAAGGAAAGAAAGGCTATGTATGAAAAAGTATCAACAAATCTTAATTTTGTAGAACGGGAAAAGAATATTGGAAAGTTCTGGCGAAATCAGCAGATTTTTGAAAAATCCATGAAAGCAAGAGAGGGGAAGCCTGTTTATACATTTTATGACGGCCCTCCTACGGCAAACGGGAAACCGCATATCGGTCATGTACTGACTCGTGTTATTAAAGATATGATTCCGCGTTATAAGACCATGAAGGGCTATATGGTTCCGCGTAAAGCCGGATGGGATACTCATGGGCTTCCGGTAGAGCTGGAGGTAGAAAAGCTTTTGGGGCTGGATGGAAAAGACCAGATTGAAGAGTATGGCATGGAGCCGTTTATTAAGAAATGTAAAGAATCTGTCTGGAAATATAAAGGAATGTGGGAGGATTTTTCTGGTACAGTCGGTTTTTGGGCAGATATGGACAATCCTTATGTTACTTATGATGATAATTTTATCGAATCGGAGTGGTGGGCATTAAAGGAAATCTGGAATAAGAAGCTGCTTTATAAAGGATTTAAGATTGTACCGTATTGTCCAAGGTGTGGAACACCTCTTTCTGCACAGGAGGTAGCGCAGGGCTACAAGACAGTAAAAGAGCGTTCCGCAATCGTTCGTTTTAAAGTTAAGGGTGAGGATGCATATTTTCTGGCATGGACGACAACTCCATGGACGCTTCCATCCAACGTTGCGCTTTGTGTTAATCCAGATGAGACGTATTGCAAGGTAAAAGCGGCCGATGGCTATACCTACTATATGGCACAGGCACTTCTTGACAAGGTGCTTGACCGACTGGCAGATGAGGAAGATGGTGTAAAAGCATATGAAATTTTAGAGACTTATGTTGGAACAGATTTAGAATTTAAGGAATATGAGCCGCTTTTTGAATGTGCGGCAGAATGTGCAGTAAAGCAGCATAAGAAAGGTCATTTTGTGACCTGTGATACCTATGTAACAATGACAGATGGTACCGGTATTGTACACATTGCTCCAGCCTTCGGTGAGGACGATGCAAATGTTGGGCGCAGGTATGATTTGCCGTTTGTTCAGTTCGTTACGGAAAAGGGCGAAATGTCTGCGGAAACCCCATATGCAGGACTTTTTGTAAAGAAGGCAGACCCGGAAGTATTAAAAGATTTAGAATCACAGGGCAAGCTGTTTGATGCGCCAAAGTTTGAGCATGAATATCCACACTGCTGGCGCTGCGATACCCCGTTAATTTATTATGCAAGGGAGTCATGGTTTATTAAGATGACGGAAGTCAAGGACGATTTAGTGCGTAATAACAATACCGTAAACTGGATTCCGGATTCCATTGGTAAGGGGCGTTTTGGAAACTGGCTCGAGAACATTCAGGACTGGGGAATTTCCCGTAACCGTTACTGGGGAACACCATTGAATGTATGGGAGTGCGAAGGCTGCGGTCATATGGAGTCAGTGGGAAGCCGTCAGGAACTGGCAGAGCGCAGTGGAAACCCTGAAAATGCCAAGGTTGAGCTTCATCGTCCATATATTGATGAAGTAACCTTTACTTGCCCGGATTGTGGAAAAACAATGCACCGTGTACCGGAAGTAATTGACTGCTGGTTTGATTCCGGGGCAATGCCATTTGCGCAGCACCATTATCCATTTGAAAATAAGGAATTGTTTGAACAGCAGTTCCCGGCACAGTTTATTTCGGAAGCGGTTGACCAGACGCGTGGCTGGTTCTATTCGCTTATGGCCGAGTCTACCCTGCTCTTTCATAAAGCGCCATATGAAAATGTAATTGTGCTTGGCCATGTACAGGATGAGAATGGGCAGAAGATGAGCAAGTCAAAGGGAAATGCAATAGACCCGTTTGATGCATTGGAGAATTACGGAGCAGATGCAATCCGCTGGTATTTCTACGTAAACAGTGCTCCATGGCTTCCGAACCGTTTTCACGGGAAGGCCGTTCAGGAAGGCCAGCGCAAATTTATGGGAACACTTTGGAATACTTATGCATTCTTTGTATTATATGCCAATATAGATGGGTTTGACGCTACAAAGTATACCTTAGAGTATAATCAACTGTCTGTTATGGATAAATGGCTTTTGTCCCGCCTGAACAGTACGGTAAAGGCTGTAGATGAAAATCTTGCTGCCTATAAGATTCCAGAAACTGCAAAGGCTTTACAGAGTTTTGTAGATGAGATGAGTAACTGGTATGTAAGACGATGTCGTGACCGTTTTTGGGCCAAGGGAATGGAGCAGGATAAGATTAATGCATATATGACCTTATATACCGCGCTTGTGACGATTGCAAAGGCTGCAGCTCCAATGATTCCATTTATGACGGAGGATATTTACCGGAATATGGTTTGTTCTATTGATTCCGGTGCACCGGAAAGTGTACATCTCTGTGATTTTCCGGAAGTAAAGGAAGAGTGGATTGATGCCAGTCTGGAAGCAGATATGGATATTGTTTTAGAAGCGGTTGTACTCGGCAGGGCCTGCCGCAATACGGCAAATATTAAGAACCGTCAGCCGATTGGCAAGATGTTTGTCAAAGCAGAGCACAGTTTAACAGACTTTTATCTGGATATTATTAAGGATGAGCTTAATGTGAAGGAAGCCGAAATTACAGAGGATGTCAGCAGCCTTACGACTTATAGCTTTAAGCCGCAGCTTAAGACGCTTGGTCGCCGTTTTGGCAAAAATATTAATGCGGTGAAAGAAATTCTTGCCAACCTTGACGGACAGAAGGCAATGGCTGAGTTAAACGAAAAGGGAACACTTACCATTGAAGTAGACGGAACAGCAGAAGTTTTGGAAAAAGATGATTTGTTAATTGAAGCGGCTCAGATGGAAGGCTATATTTCTGATAGTGACCATGGGATTACAGTTGTGCTGGATACCAACCTGACACCGGAACTGTTGGAAGAGGGTTTTGTGCGTGAAGTAATCAGTAAGGTTCAGACGATGCGTAAGGACGCTGGTTTCGAAGTGATGGACCATATACGTATTAGTATGCAGGATAACGATAAAGTGAAGCAAACGGTTCAGAAGAACGAAGCCGAAATTAAATCGGAAGTAATGGCAGATGAAGTTGTATATGGAACAGCAGCAGGATTTACAAAAGAGTGGAGTATTAATGGTGAAAAGGTCACTCTTGGCGTGGAGAAGCTGTGATTTAGAACGGTTAAAAGTATAGCCTGCTTAAAGAGAGTTATGCGAATTATATGTAAAGTTATTTCCGTAAAGTGCACAGGAAATATAGTTCCCCAGGCATTGTGTCTGATGCGCTGCTTTGTGGGAATCAGAGACACGGAGGATACCACATATTAACATGAATTTGGGCACCAGCGTAAGCTGATGCCCTTTTTGCGTAAGGTTTTGTATCTGTGGAAAAAATAAACCTAATGACTGTTTTTAGTAATTTTCTTTTGTACCATATCTGCTATCTGGCCAATGGCTACCAAACACATGGCGAAGCAGATTGTTTTTGCATATAAGACCGTATTGTTGAAAAACAGTAAAAGGTAAGCGGCTAGTTCTGCTGCAGCTATCAAGAGGCTATTACGGCGGTATACCTGCTTCTCACGGTTGCTTAGCGGTTTGCTTTTACTCTCAACCGGAGAAAAAAGAACTACGCTTAACATGGCGGCACAGAGAAGTATATGCATGGCAATGCTCCCCAGTGGCAGGAAGAATATCAGTATAAGAAAGAGAACTACACTGATATAAGAAAACCATGCGCAGATGAACTTTGTAGGTGCATGATAACCACCGGCATAGACACGTAAAATGCAGTAGGACAATTCAAAAAGAATTCCCACAAACAGATTTCCGAAAAGAAAACTGATTATGAGGGAAAAAAGAATGTCCAATACAATGGTTTTTAACCGCTGTAAGCCTAATTCCACAATCTTATCGTTAGAATTATCAACAAACCCCTGTGCACGGAAGATGGAGAGAATCTTACTCATCTTTATAACGGTTTAAAGAAGCTAACTGCTCATCCATCTCTTCCTGATAAGCACGCCATGTACAAGCAGTATTGACTGCTCCGCTTGCTGCTAAAACAGCAAGGGCGTATAACATCTTGGAAAGCTTGGTTGATAAATTCTTCATGCTAGATCCTCCTTATGCAAGTATTTTGTAACGAAAATATGATAGCACATTTTGTCGAATAATGTCGAAAATGATAAAAATAAGGGGATATTTGTATAAAATTACTTTTTACTATCTGTATAAAGGATAATATCTGCCTTAAAAAGATTCCCGTCTATTTGGAACATAGATTTGCCATTATACTTTTCAACTGTCTTTTGGATATTCATCAGTCCATAACCATGTAAGTCCTTATCCGGTTTTAGAGTTTGAAAAAGCTCACCTTTTTTGCTGATTTTTCCGTCAAAGCTGTTATAGACACTGATATATATAATTTTTTTGTCGTATTTGATATATATCTTAAGAATTCGCTCCTCTACTTTAGCAAGAGCTTCCAAAGCATTTTCCAACAGGTTGCTTAAGAGGATATTCAAATCAAAATCTGACATAAATCTTTGGCGGGGAACATCTATCTTGGTGCAGATATCACAGTGAAGCTGTTCTGCCTGGTTGAGCAGATAGTTTAGGATGCTGTCGATTTCTATATTTTTGGTGTGGCAGAATTCCTTTGAGGAAGTGAGATTTGCTTCTATCTGATTGAGATAAGAGGAAGCATTTTCAAAATCCTTTTTATGGATATAGTTACCTAACAGTGCCAGATGGTTTCTTAAATCATGGCGCAGGGAGCGGAGATTTTTCTGGGATTTTTTAATCACTTCAAACTGGTTTTCATACATAGCAAGACGCTGCTCCATATTTTTTTGCTCTAATGTTCTTTTGTATACTTCATTTAATTTATCATACTGAAAAAGTGTTGTGATATTAATTATAAGAATAATGCAAAAGCTTAAAATAGTTATAGAAAAGTTATCATCACCTAAAAACAGTATTAATTCACAAAGAATGGCACTGCATAGCAATAGTGAAATAGTATGGAGATAAATACTTTTAGGTAGTGCGATGTCTTTGTGTAGGCTTAATAAATATTCTAATATTAGCAGTATGATTAGAGACAAAAGATAAATTAGTATTCCAGTAAAATCTAGGTTTCTTGGAAGAAAATTTGGTATGCAATACAGTCCTCAGATGATATCCTCAGAAATAATGCTTAATGTAAGACAAGCAGCAAGTGCAGTAATTTTTCTAAATGGTTTGCCATCAAATAATAAAATATTTGCAATAAATAAACCTGAAAACATAGATAATAAATTTAGAATTGGCAGGTTGAAATTATAATATACAAACCAATTTATAAGCCAAATGGCAGTATAAACTAATTTGGGAGATATCTTAGGTTCTTTTTTGAGTGTCAGAAAGAGTTTTACTGCCCTAATGTTACAGTATAAATTTAGTAAACTCGAAGTAAGGCTAAATAAAATATTTATTGCTTCCATAATTCCCCTCCGTAATTTTTGCTTCGTTCGTATAAAAACTATTTACAGTGTAGTGGTATATTTATATATCTCTTTTGGCAATGTTAGTTTCCAGAATATGTTCCTGTACGGCAGCGCGTCTTGATTGGCTGATAGGAACAACTTCTCCATTGCTCATAACAAGATGATTTGGATGAAATTCCGCCACATGGTTCCAATTCACCAAAAAGGACTTGTGGATATTGAAAAATATAAAAGAATTGAGCTGTTGTTCAATATTTGACAATTTATCGTAAAAAGTCTCTATGCCAGTGGTTGTAGTCATATGTATCATTCTGCCTTCACTTTGAAAATATAGTATATACTTTTCGTTAATCTGATGGGAGGTACGACCTGACTTATATTCAAAGAAATTGACATTTTCCACAAAAAGGCGGTGATATAACCGTACTATTTTTTTAATATCAACGAATTTCACTGGTTTTAGCAAAAAATCCAGCGGGCGAATTTGAAAAAGCTGCAATGCATAATCCATTTGCGCGGATACATAAACAATTTGGGTGACTTCATTGGAGACATCACTACGAAGAAGTTTCCCAATATTAACGCCATTGATATCTAACAGTTCAATATCTAAAAATAGCAAGTCAAAAGGGCCTTCCGCAGCAATATTTGACAGAAGTTCTGTTCCTTGAACAAAAATAATAATTTCCATCTGCATATTGAAATACGAGCAGCAGTCAAATAAATACTGTTCTATTTGTCCACAGAAGATTAAATCGTCATCGCAAATACCGATTCGATACATCAAATTCACATCCTTTCGATTTGATGTATATACTACATTTTTATTTGCAAAGTTGCAAGCAGAAAATACATTCGATTTCTAAGATTATGTTCTTTTTAATTATAAAACGTTATTTAAAAGATAACAATAGCTTTATATCAAATTATTTAAAATATTTTTCATACTGTTAAAATAATTTATATATTACTTCGGCTGCGAAATCTCATAGTGTTTGCCTGCTTAAATTATGCGAGATTTAATTTTCGAAGTACCATTACTCCAGCAGTTAAATCTTATAGTTTTACACTGCACAACAATCTTTCGCTATTTAACTGCAGAGTAATAGAAAAATTCGTTTTATATGAGGAGGTTTAACTATGTCAGACAATAAGACAGGGGAAGAAGTTTTTTTTTGATGAAAGATATAAGGAAATTGGGTATAAGATAGCTTATTGCAGAAAGCATTTAAACCTCACGCAGGAACAGCTTGCAGAAAAAATTGGTGTCAGCAGACAGCATATCGGTGCGATTGAAGCACCGAATGTAAACAGGAAAATTTCTTTGGATTTAATCTTTAATATAGCGGATTTATGCGGGATAGAGCCAAGCTGGTTTTTGGAATACCAAAGTATGCCTTCAGCTAATAGAAGTAAATGGTTGGAAGAAAATAATCGTTTAAAAGACTAAAAAGTTGCGGATAAGAGTTAATACAAGCTTTTCAGAACCTAATCTAAATGACTGCCGGAAGCTGGTTATTCCGGTAATCAATGAGATTTTCGGAGTATAATACGAATGAGCAGAAAGATGTGGGTGATATGATGAGAGGTGCATTGATTGAAACAGAGGCGAGAACCATTTTATATCAGGGTATAGTCAGGGAGCAGCCGATACGAAAAAGAAAATGGCACTTAAGATGCTGAAAATGGGAAAACTGACAATCGAGGAAATTGCCGAATATTCTGAACTTAGTGTGGTTGAAATAGAGTAGCTTGTTTTTCGCAGGCTGCTCTTTTAACTTTTAGGAAATTTTTCAAAAAAATTGAAGACTTTTTCTTTTTCTTCTCGTTTTCTATTATATAAGCATAGCGAAGCAACGAGCGTGGTGGCAATTTTGCAGAGAGAAGGAGGTGATGCTTTGGCTGAGTTGGATATTTTGGAAGGTTTACAGACGGATGAGTACTTTATCAAAATATTAGAAGAATATGAAAAATTAGTTTTTTCTATTTGCTATCGCATGACAAGGGATTACTTTGATGCGGAAGACTTAACGCAGGAAACATTTCTTGCACTGTACAAAGCATTACCTGCCTTCAACAGACAGAATCCAAAAGCATTTGTGACAAAGATTGCTACCAACAAATGTCTGGATTATCTGAAGAAAGCAGAAAGGAGAGCGGCGGCTACGGAAGAGGAGGAACTTGCCGGCTATCCGGCAAAAGGGGCAGAGCCAGAGAAAATTCTTTTGGAAAAAGAATTGAATCAGGTGCTTTATGAAGCATGCAGGAGTCTAAAACCACCATATCAGGAAGTAGCCATAGCATATTATTGCAGGCACCAGACAGCAGTGCAGATTGCGGAAATATCTGGAAAGAAAGTAAAAACAGTTCAGACACAGATAGCGCGTGCAAAGCTTATGCTTCAAAAATATTTAAAAAGGGAGGAGATAGTATGGCACACTTAACAGAAGAGATATTGCAGGCATTTGTTGCAGGAAATCTGAATGCACAGACAGAAGCAGAAGTAATGGAACATATTGCTCATTGTGATAGTTGTGCAGAACATTTTGCTGATTTACTGGCAGAGGAAAATCTAATCACTCCTCCGCCGGATTTGAAGAAGGAGGTTCTAGAGCAGACGCTTTATCAAAAAAGCGCTGTTCAGACAATTCAGAAAGTTTCGGAAAAGGCACGGGAAAAGCAGAGGAGGTTTTGGATTTATAGTGCCAAAGTAGGTTTTGCAATGGCAGCTTCCCTGCTGATGATTATAGGCATGTCGGCAGATTTTCCAAAGAGGGCTGAGCCTGCTGCAATAGAAGAAAGTGCTTATGTAGAAAAAAAGGATTCTTATCAAAGGAAGAATGCGATTTCCGGGTCTTTGCAGAAGGTTTCCGGAAAAATGGGAGACGCCCTGTCAGACTTTTTGGCAGTTGTTACCAGAACAGAAAAAGAGGAGAGGGATTAGAGGGTTGCGCAATGCGCAGAAATTGGAGGGGTGAGTGAAAAATTTATTTTTCACAATGTGAACTATGTTCGCTTTGCAAGTATTGTGTCTGCACTGCGGCACAATACTTGCGTTATGCATAAAGAGCAGTGCAGAAATGAGGGAATGTTATGACGCATAAAAAGAATGGTTTTTTTAATTTTTGTTTTGCCTGTTTTCCGGGAGCTGGGCAGATGTTTCAGGGATTTTTGAAAAAGGGAGTCAGCATTATGCTGCTATTTTTCGGAAACATGGTGCTGGTTGCGTGGAGTGGTTTGGATGAACTTATGTTTTGTCTTCCTGTCATTTGGTTTTATGGATTTTTTGATGCACTCAATACAAATTCTTTGTCAGATGAGGAATTCATTCAGGTAAAGGATGAGTATCTTTTTGTCAATTCGAGTATAGACAAAATGGATTTAAAGAAATTTAGAATACCTGTGGCTGTTTTCCTTGTGTTGCTGGGGATGTATAGTTTAATGAAAGAATTTTTGAGGAATTTGGAGTCTTGCGGTTTCATTTCATGGGAGACAATATATGTGATAGAGGATATGGTTCCAAGGACTGTATTTTCATTGGCAGTGATTGCTCTGGGAGTTTATCTGATTCATGGGAAGAAGACAGAGTTACAGGAGGAAGCCTTCTTGGAGATGGGGAATGAAAAGCCGGAGAAAGAAGAGGGGGATGAAGAATGAGGCAAAGAAAAGTAGGAACGTTGACACTGGGCAGCCTCTTGGTTTTTTATGGAATCCTGTTTTTGCTTCAGGCATTTGTAGGAAAGATATCATATTATTTCATTTTTAGGCTGTGGCCGATAATATTTATCGCACTTGGCATCGAGATAATTTTTTCATCCGTCCGTTGGAAAGAGCATGAGTTTAAATATGATTTCGCAGCAATTATTATTATATGCATCCTTATTGTCTTTGCGATGGGAATGGCAGGATTAGACTGGCTCTATACAAATGATTACTATCATTGCTATTCATCGTTTTATGGCCTTTACTAAAGCAGAAGAATCATTGTAAAACTTGAATAGGGTGTCGGAAAACTAATGATAAATTAGTTTTCCGACACCCTATTCAAGTTTTAAGAAAGGAGTAGCCTTTGGTAGAGGGAGCTACCAAAGGCCAAAAATGAAAAAAATGAAAAAGAATCTATCTCAAACAAAAGTCAGTAAGCAAAAAATAATGATAATGATATAGAATAATTTTCCATATCGTTATCATTATTATACCCATGAAATGTGACTGTAATTTGTTCTAAATCTAAATTCTTTCTTAAGTTTCCAAAAGAAATCTAAATCTGACTGTATTTTTTTAGAAAATCAGATATTCTTTCAGCAGGATTGAGCAATTCGCTGATTGACTGGTCATGATTTAAGGTATCTATCAAAAGTGCAATATATTTGCTCATATCAACATTAATATAGTAATCCCGGTTTAAAACTTCCTGTGGCTGATATACAAGGTTTGTTGTCAGTACCTTGTCGATTAAGCCTTTTTCGCGTGCCTCATCAAACTTTTCCATGCCATTTGTGAAAAGTCCGAAAGTAGCGGCAACAAAGATACGGTTTGCCTTTCTTCTCTTTAACTCAGTAGCAACATCAATCATACTTTCGCCAGAGGAAATCATATCATCAATGATAATAACATCTTTACCAGTCAGGTTAGAGCCAAGGAATTCGTGGGCAATAATAGGGTTTCTTCCGTCAACAATGCGGCTATAGTCGCGACGTTTGTAAAACATTCCTATATCAATACCCAAAACATTTGCATAATAAACAGCCCTGTCCATAGCGCCTTCATCGGGACTGATTACCATTAAATGGTCAGCATCAATCGTCAAATCACTGACATTATTTAAGAGTGCCTTAATAAACTGGTAGGTAGGCTGTACGGTTTCAAAACTCTTTAAAGGAATGGCATTCTGGACACGTGGGTCGTGTGCATCGAAGGTAATGATGCTTTCCACACCCATCTGCGTCAGTTCCTGTAGTGCCAGTGCGCAGTCAAGAGATTCCCTTGCACTTCTTCTGTGCTGGCGGCTTTCATATAAGAAAGGCATGATAACTGTAATACGGCGTGCTTTCCCTCCTGCAGCGGCAATAATACGTTTTAAATCCTGATAATGGTCATCCGGTGACATATGGTTTGTCTGGCCGCATACCGTATATGTGAGGCTGTAGTTGCAAACATCAACTAAAAGGTATAAATCATCACCGCGGACTGATTGCCGGATAATTCCCTTTGCTTCCCCGGAACCAAAACGGGGACAGGTAGAATCAATAATAAAAGATTCCCTGCTGTATCCGGCAAATGAAGAGGCTGCTGTGTGATTCTGTGCACGTTCCCGTCTCCAGCCTACGATGTAGTCATTGACACGCTGTCCCATAGCACGGCTGCTTTCCAGCGCAAGGATTCCAAGTGTTCCTGTAGGCATTGTCTCTGCTAATTTGTCATGTCGTTTCATAACTATCTCCATTTCTCTATATATTATGTGTATCAATCCGGCGGAATATGTGATTTTGCGCTGGATTAGTGTCTTGCACCTAAAAAGTTTTTTTGAATGCGGATGTCCTTTCCAACAATTTGTTTAAAATCATAGTAACCCGTAAACCGGGAAAAAATTCTTTCACTATAGCGTTCCCGCAAATCAGAAAAAGAAAGATTTGTGGAAATAATAGTGGAATGCTTATTATTGTGCCGTTCTTCTATTATATAGTAAAGCTGTGACACAGTAAAAGAATTGGAAAGTTCTGTCCCAAGGTCATCAATAATGAGCAAGTCACTGTTTAATATGTAAGAAACCTGCTCATTGGTTATAAATGTATCCTCTTTTTGAAATTTATTTTTTTCTAACATATCAAAAAGCTGTAGAGAAGTCAAGTAAACTACAGTATGCGCACTATCTAAAAGCTCTTTGGCAATACAGTGTGTGAGAAAAGTTTTTCCTACGCCGGTTGGACCATAGAACAGAATGTTGTCATAGCTGTCATCAAAGTGCTTGACAAAATCCAGGCATATTTCTTTAATCCGGCGGATATTCTCACGCGGGGTAATCGAAAGATTCTCATGAATGGTCGTATCATCATAATATTTTTCAGAGAACGTGGAAAAGTTCTCATGTTCCAGTATTTCATTCAGATTTGAATTTTCATATAATGCCTGCAATTTTGCCTGATCAAAGCAATGGCATGGCATTCCGTTTGTAAAGCCGGTATCCTGACAGTCGGCACAGTTATAAATCGGACTAAGGTAATTAGCAGGATACTGGTGTTCCTGTAGTAATACAGCTTTGCGCAGGAGCAATTCGTCTTTTTTGGCTGTATATTCTGCAAGGCTGTCTGCTGCGGTATCCGGGCTAAGAAGCTCAGCCCGCGCCTGTTTTACGGAAAGCTCAATGATTTTATCATGAATTTGTTTAAGTTCAGGAATCTTCTTATATAAATCTTCCTGCCTGCTATCCAAAAGGCGTTGGTTTTTCATGCGCGTCTGGTCATACTGGAACATAATGTCCCGATACTGTGTATTTGAAATACCCATGAATTCTCCTTTCTAACGTGTGAGAAGAAGCTGTTCTAATTGGTCGATTTCCTCCTTGGAAGCGTTTCGCTGCTGGAATGCCTGAAATTGTGTGCGTTTTACCTGAGCCTGTTTTGCAACGGGAAGAGGCGTACTCTCGTTGGACTTCTCTGCTTTTCTGCGGTTATGTGCCTCATCACACACCTGCACATCCTGCAAGGTATGTACTTCTTTTTTGTGCCAGTTGTTTAAAATGCCGTCTATGTATTTAAAATCAGCCTTTTGGATAGCGAGCATCGTACGGTTGCAGGCTTCAAGGATAACTGCCAAATCCATATGCCAGTCTTCATGCCAACGCTTCACATATTCGCATTCAATTTTGGCAAGTGGACGCCCAAGTGCCAGTGTCTTGGAAATTGCGGTATGCACTGCATTATAATTGGCAGAGCGCTCCTGTGCCTGCTCTGGTGTTGTAATATTCTGCTCCGCCCAGGAAATAGCAATGGCCTGTACATATTTTACATTGGTTTTCCCAAGGGAACAGCAGTATTCATACAAATGAAGAATCAAATCCTTTGAAAAATGCAAAGAATCAAACAGGTATGTCAATAACTGAACTTCTGCTGTCTGTAGCGGACGCTCCAAATAGCTTTCCACAATCAGGCAAGTCCAGGAAAAATCCTCATCCTTTGTCAAACGAAGGGTTTGCTCCTCTGTTACCTGAAAGGCAGGGAGTGCTGCTTTTTCTGCTGTTTTCTTTGGCGGAACCGGGGCAGCCTGCTCCTCTTCTTCTAAATCCTGCTCCAAGTTATCAGGGTTTGTCATCTCAATACCTAGAATAGAGCCATTTTCATCTCTTTGGAGTATCATAAGCCCTTTCTTTTCCCAATAACGGAGTGCGCGTAAAATATCTTTTTCTGTATTTTCCATTTTATCTGCCAGTGAAGAAATAGACAGGTTCTTTTCACCAGACTGAATGCACATGGAAAGGAAAAGATATACCTTTACATAACTTCCATTTGCATCCAGCATATACCGTTTGATAAATGTATTATGGACAGACGTAATCAATAGAATCTGATTAGAGCATAGTAGTATCTGGTCCATATGCGCTCCCTCCTTTTGATTCATTATACATAATAACCCCGCAGCTAACTGCGGGACAAGATGTTTTTGTATTGTAGCACAGTTTTGGAAACTTGAAAATACCCGTAAATTCAGCTAAAAATGTTAAAATTCAAATGTGTATATTGTTAATAATTTGTAATAGAAAAGTAAAAAAGCAGAATATTTGAATGTTTGCTGTATAAAAATTATCCACAACCCTGTGTTGAGAATAATCAACAGGAAATTGTGGATAATGTGGATAAATTATTTAGAAATTAGATCTTCGCCAATATTTACAACGTTACCGGCCCCAATAGTTATTAACAAATCACCATTCATACATTTTTTGGATAAAAAGTCTTCAATTTCGCCAAAACTAGGAAAGTAGTAGACTTCTTTCCCTGATTTTCTGATTTCTTCCTGTAGTGTAACAGAAGAAATATCGCCTGGATCTGCTTCTCTGGCGGCATAAATATCTGCAAGAACAACATTTTCAGCCTGGGAAAGTACCTCGGCAAATTCCTTTAAAAATGTTTTGGTACGGCTGTAGGTGTGTGGCTGGAATACACACCACAGATGCTTGTGGGGGAAGCGCTCGGCGGTTTGGAGCGTAGCCTTGATTTCTGTTGGATGGTGTGCATAATCATCAATTACTGTAACACCGTTAAAACTGCCTTTTACTTCGAAGCGGCGCTTTGTTCCGTTAAATGACAAAAGTCCTTCCTTAATCTGTTCTATTGAAATGCCATAATATAAGGAAAGAGCAATGACAGACAATGCATTGGAAACATTATGTTCACCGCCGACATTCAGAATGATTTTGTCACCAGTCCTTATGCCGTTATGTACAAGTTCGAAACTTTCCTGCCCCTTTTCATTATAAGCAATATCTGCAGCACTGTATTCGGCTTCCCTATTTAGTCCGAAAGTAATAACTTTGCAGGGAAGTCCGGCAGTGATTTCCTTATAATCGGGAATTTCTGAGTTAATTACCAAAACACCGTTCTCAGAAAGAAGGGATGCATATTTATAGAAGGAATGGCGTATATCATCAATATCTTTAAAGAAATCCAAATGGTCTGCTTCAATATTCAGGATAATTTCTGCAGTAGGGAAAAATTCTAAAAAGCTGTTTGTATATTCACAGGCTTCCGTGATGAAATTTTCAGAATGGCCGATGCGGATATTTCCCTGTATGGCATCTAAAATTCCACCGACGGAGATAGTCGGATCTTTTCCGGCAGCCAAAAAGATATGAGCCAGCATGGAAGTTGTAGTGGTTTTTCCGTGTGTACCAGAGATACCAATCGCATTTTTATAATTTTTCATAACCTGCCCAACCATAGAAGCACGGCTAAGCATTGGAATATTAAGCTGTTTTGCAGCTATGAACTCAGGATTATCAGGCGAAATCGCCGCAGTATAGACTATAAAATCAATATCTTTTGTAATATTTCCAGAGCTTTGTCCATATACTATACTGATTCCGAGTGAAGCAAGGTGTTTTGTGATTTTGCTTTCCTGGGAATCGGAGCCTCTGACGGTAAAACCGTTTTCATGAAGAAGTTTAGCAAATCCGCTCATGCTGATTCCGCCAATCCCGATAAAATATGCAGTACATGGTTTTTGCAAGTTAATCTGGTACATAGTTTACCTCCATTTTTTATAATCTTTAATCAGGCAACAGAATTGTTGACTTTCTAAAGGTAATTATAAGCCATGGGTATAAAATTGCAATGTTTAATTAAAAATACATAGAAAGATTTTAACAAGGGCCGTCGAATCTTGCTTGGAAAATGTAAGTTTTCGTCAAAAAACATGAATACAATACGGAAGAAATGGTTTTTTATGCGATTTGTATAAAAAATGTCAAAAAAAGGAAAAAAATTCGTTAAAATTGATTCACATTTTATATCCTTTGTGATATAATTAGTTTACTTTATTCCAATAGTAAGGGGTGATAGCGTGATTAAGAAAGAAATGATAGCAATGTTATTGGCCGGTGGACAAGGTTCCAGACTTGGTGTCCTGACGGCAAACGTGGCTAAACCTGCAGTTGCATTTGGTGGTAAGTATCGTATTATAGATTTTCCATTAAGCAATTGTATTAATTCCGGTGTGGATACTGTAGGTGTGCTGACACAGTATCAGCCACTTCAGTTAAATACTCATATTGGTATTGGTATTCCATGGGATTTGGACAGGAACGTAGGTGGTGTTTCTATTCTGCCGCCATACGAGAAGAGTACAAGCAGTGAATGGTATACAGGTACAGCAAATGCGATTTACCAGAATCTGCGTTACATGGAGTATTACAATCCGGAATATGTTTTAATATTAGGCGGCGACCATATTTATAAGATGGATTATGAGGTAATGCTTGATTTTCATAAAGCAAACCATGCAGATGTTACATTGGCAACGATTCCGGTGCCAATGGAAGAGGCGAGCCGCTTTGGTGTTGTAATTACGGATGATAAGAAGCAGATTATGGAGTTTGAGGAGAAACCGCCTCAGCCACGCAGCAATTTGGCATCAATGGGAATTTACATTTTCTCATGGCCGGTACTTCGTGAGGCATTAATTAAGCTCAAAGACCAGCCGGGCTGTGACTTTGGTAAGCACATTATTCCATATTGCCATGAAAAGGGTGACCGCATTTTTGCCTATGAGTACAATGGCTACTGGAAGGATGTAGGAACTCTTGGCTCTTATTGGGAGTCAAATATGGAATTGATTGATTTGATTCCAGTATTTAATCTATATGAAGAGTTTTGGAAGATTTATACAAAAACAGACCGTATACCGCCACAGTTTATTGCATCTGATGCAGTAGTGGATAAGGCGATTATCGGTGAGGCATCAGAGATTCATGGCGAGATACATAATTCCGTCATCGGTTCTGGTGTAACGATTGAGCCGGGAGCGGTTGTTAGAGATTCTATTATTATGAGCTCTACCGTAATTGGTGCAGGCACAGTTGTAGATAAGGCAATCATAGCAGAGGAAGTTACGGTTGGTGCTAACTGTAAACTGGGTGTTGGTGAAGAAGCGCCAAATGAAGTAAAGCCGGATATATATGCATTTGGTCTGGTAACAATTGGCGAGCAGAGTGTCATTCCAGATAATGTTCAAATTGGAAAGAACACTGCAATTTCCGGTGTGACAGTAGCATCCGACTATCCAAATGGTTTACTTCGAGGCGGCGAAACATTGATTAAGGTAGGTGAAAAATAATGAGAGCGATTGGTATTGTGTTAGCTGGTGGTAATAACAGCAGAATGAGAGAACTTTCTAATAAGAGAGCTACAGCGGCTATGCCGATTGCCGGTGGCTTTCGAAGCATTGACTTTGTGCTGAGTAATATGAGTAATTCCCATATTCAAAAAGTTGCAGTATTTACCCAGTACAATGCGAAGTCATTAAATGAACATTTGAACTCATCAAAGTGGTGGGATTTCGGCCGTAAGCAGGGTGGTTTATATGTGTTTACACCTACCACAACACCTGACAATAGTTATTGGTACCGTGGTACTGCGGATGCTATGGCACAGAATTTAGGCTTTTTAAAAAGCAGCCATGAGCCATACGTTGTAATTGCATCAGGTGATGGCGTATATAAGTTAGATTATAACAAAGTTTTAGAATATCATATTGCAAAAAAGGCAGATTTTACCGTTGTAACAACGAATGTTGAGGAAAAAGATGACCCAAGCCGTTTTGGTGTGATTCGCACAGACAGCGATGGAAGAATCACGGAATTCGAGGAGAAGCCGATTAATGCAAATAGTTTTCAGGTATCTGCCGGAATCTATATTGTAAGAAGAAGACTTCTTATTGAATTAATTGAAAAATCAGCAGAAGAAGAGAGACATGATTTTGTAAAGGATGTTTTGATTCGCTATAAGAATGTGAAGAGGATTTATGCATATTCTTTGCAGAATTACTGGAGCAATATTTCTTCAGTGGATTCTTACTTCAAAACCAACATGGACTTCCTGAAAAAAGATGTTCGAGATTATTTCTTTAGGGAATATCCGGATATCTATTCGAAGGTAGAGGATTTACCTCCTGCAAAATATAATGCAGGTTCCAGTGTAAAGAACAGTTTAGTTTCCAGCGGATGTATTATTAATGGAGAAGTAGAAAATTCCATTCTGTTTAAGAAGGTATTCGTAGGAAATAATTGTGTGATTAAGAACTCCATTGTCCTGAATGACGTTTATATTGGAGACAATACGTATATCGAAAATTGTATCGTAGAAAGCAGAGATACAATTCGTGCAAATACGAAGTATGTCGGTGAAAATGGAGAAATTAAAATTGTGGTTGAGAAGAATGAGCGTTATGCGTTTTAATTACGAAACGGAGATAATACCCAATAGGGTAGAAGTATTATTCTGATAAGTATTTCTTCCTATAATAATGTGTTGGTATCAGGCTGAAAATAAATAATGAAGCAGTGAAATAATCCATGATATTTTACATATTATGGGAAAGTTCTAAGGACAAAGGGGGTTAGCAGAGTGCAGGTAACAGATGTGAGAATCCGAAAAATTGAAAAAGAAGGAAAAATGAAAGCGGTAGTTTCGATTACTCTTGATGAAGAGTTTGTTATACATGACATTAAAATTATTGAGGGCGAAAAGGGACTGTTTATTGCTATGCCGAGCCGAAAGGCGAGGGATGGAGAGTATCGTGACATTGCGCATCCGATTAATTCTGACACAAGGGAAAAGGTTCAGAATATCATACTTGAAAAGTATGCTGCATTTCTTGAAGAAGAACAATGATTAAAGTTGCGGGAGATAATCCCGCAACTTTTTGTTTAACGAGTTACTACTCACAGTTGGTTTTAATGCGGCAGACAGCGAAGCTGGATGGTTTTGCGCATGATGTTTAGAAAAGTTGTGAATAGAAACATAAAAGATAACAAAATTCACAAAAAAAGTAAAAAAACCTTGCAAACACTGGAAAAATGTTGTACAATACCACTTGCTGTGACATTGATAGCGATGAAGCGTGAGGTTGCTGTGGTTTGGGGACAGATTGCAGGTTTTCCGTGGAGCGAATGTCAAGTTAGGAAACTGGCGACAAGTCACTGTACAATTTTATAATTCTGTGTCATGCAGAGAAGGGGAGTTCTGTTGATTTGTAAACCTAAACAGGACACACCCGGTTAAGTGTACAGTCACCACTTGTTCCGCTGAAATGAGCAGGCATTAGGGAAACCTGAGATTAGCAATGCCTGTAAAAGTGCGAAAAGGAGGCGGCTTTTTTTATGGCAACAAATGTAATGAGAATTACACTGAAAGCGTATGACCACAATCAGATTGATCATGCTGCAGGAAAGATTATTGAAACGGTTAAGAAGACAGGTGCTAAAGTTAGTGGTCCTGTACCTCTTCCAACAAAGAAGGAAGTAGTAACTATTCTTCGTGCTGTTCATAAGTACAAAGATTCCAGAGAGCAGTTTGAGCAGAGAACACATAAGAGACTGATTGATGTTATCGCTCCTACACAGAAGACCATTGAAGCATTGACAAAAATGGAAATGCCATCTGGTGTTGCTGTTGTATTAAAAATGAAAGAAAAGTAAAAATGAAGTAAGTCCTTAGGGTTTATATAAAAACTATCTTGGAGATGGTTCGAGTTTTTGGTTTACAAACTTGCACATTATAGACCATCTAGGATGATTTCATTCCTGTGAATGAAATCCGCTGTAGATTAACAGGAGGTGCATTTAGAATGAAGAAAGCTATTTTAGCTACGAAGATTGGCATGACTCAAATCTTCAATGAAAACGGAGTATTAACTCCGGTTACTGTGCTTCAGGCTGGTCCTTGCTATGTAACACAGGTAAAGACAGTTGATAACGATGGTTACAGTGCAGTACAGGTTGGTTTTGTTGATAAGAAAGATAAAGTTATCAGCAAGGATGCAACCGGAAAGAAAGAAGTAAAAAGAGTGCATGGTGTAAATAAGCCATTGCAGGGACATTTTGCGAAAGCGGGTGTTTCCGGTAAGAGATATCTGAAAGAATTTAAATTTGAAAATGCTGAGGAGTATACACTTGGTCAGGAGATCAAGGCTGATATCTTCGAGGCTGGCGACAAGATTGACGTTAGTGGAACAACAAAGGGTAAAGGATTCCAGGGCGCAATCAAGAGACATGGTCTTCACAGAGGACCTATGGGGCATGGTTCCAAGTTCCACAGACATGCAGGTTCCAACGGTGCTTGTTCTGACCCTAGCCGTGTATTCAAGGGCAAGAAGATGCCGGGTCACATGGGCTGCGTTAAGGTGACAATCCAGAATCTTGAAGTAGTCAGGGTTGATGCAGAGCAGAATTTAATCCTTGTTAAGGGTGCTGTGCCGGGACCAAAGAAATCTTGCGTAATGTTAAAGGAAAGCGTAAAGGTTAGTAAATAATTCTTTTGGAAAGGAGGAACACACAGATGGCTAACGTATCTGTTTATAATATGGAAGGCAGTGAAGTTGGTAAGATGGATATCAACGATAGCATCTTCGCTGTTAATGTAAATGAACATTTAATGCATAAGGCTGTTGTATTACAGCTTGCAAATAAGCGTCAGGGTACTCAGAAGGCAAAGACACGTTCTGAAGTACGCGGAGGCGGTAAGAAACCTTGGAGACAGAAAGGAACTGGTCATGCAAGACAGGGTTCTATCAGGGCTCCTCAGTGGACAGGCGGCGGAGTTGTATTTGCTCCAACACCGAGAGATTATTCCTTTAAGATGAATAAGAAGGAAAAAGTAGGCGCATTGAAGTCTGCATTATCATCAAGAGTAAATGAAGAGAAGTTTTTAGTTATGGATTCTCTCAAGTTTGATGAGATTAAGACAAAGAAAATGGTTGGTGTGCTTGATGCATTAAAGGTAAGAAAAGCACTTGTGATTCTTGACGGAGAAGACAACCAGAATGTTGAACTTTCTGCAAGAAATATTGCCGGTGTGCGTGTTGTACCATTTAACGCAATCAGCGTATATGATATCTTAAAATATGAGACAGTCGTTATTACAAAGAGTGCTGTATCCAAGATAGAGGAGGTGTACGCATAATGGCAGATTTAAAGTATTATGACATTATCCTGAAGCCATTGATTACAGAAAAATCTATGGCAGCTATGGAAGAGAAGAAGTACACATTTGCTGTACACCCGGATGCAACGAAATCCCAGATTAAGGAAGCGGTTGAAAAGCTTTTTGAGGGAACAAAGGTTGCAAAGGTTAACACAATGAACTTAGAGGGCAAGAAACGCCGTCGTGGCAGAACAGTAGGTAAGACTGCTAAGAGAAAAAAAGCGATTGTTCAGTTAACCGAGGACTCTAAAGAGATTGAAATTTTCGAAGGCCTGTAAGCCAGAAGACCAAATGATTTCAACTCTTTGCGGTTGAATTCAGATACTAAAATAACTGCGTGGAAAACCTATCGCGCGAATCATTGAAATTTAATGATAGAAATTGAAAGGAGAAAACGTCATGGGAATTAAAACATTTAACCCATATACACCTTCCAGAAGACAGATGTCAGTTCTTGATAAGGCTGAAATTACTACTGATAAGCCTGAGAAGTCCCTGACAACGTCATTGCAGAAGAGCGCCGGACGTAATGCCCAGGGTAAGATTACTGTAAGGCATCGTGGTGGCGGTTCCAGAAGAAAGTATAGAATTATTGATTTTAAGAGAAACAAAGACGGGATACCGGCAACAGTTAAGACAATCGAGTATGACCCGAACAGAACAGCAAATATCGCTTTGGTAGCATATGCAGATGGAGCGAAGGCTTATATTCTTGCACCAAACGGTTTAAAAGTTGGACAGAAGATTATGAATGGTCCGGATGCTGAAATTGAGGTTGGAAACTGTCTTCCACTTGAAAATATTCCGGTTGGTACCCAGATTCACAATATTGAGCTTTATCCGGGAAAAGGCGGCCAGCTTGTACGTGCTGCCGGTAACAGTGCACAGCTTATGGCAAAGGAAGGTAAGTATGCAACACTTAGACTTCCTTCTGGCGAAATGAGAATGGTACCTATTATCTGCCGTGCAACAATCGGTGTGATTGGTAATGGCGAGCATGCCCTTGTCAATATTGGTAAGGCAGGACGTAAGCGTAACATGGGTATCAGACCTACTGTTCGTGGTTCTGTTATGAACCCTAATGACCATCCACATGGTGGTGGTGAAGGTAAGGCAGGTATCGGTCGTCCAGGTCCATGTACTCCTTGGGGTAAACCTGCTCTTGGCTTGAAGACACGTAAAAAGAACAATAGATCTAATAAGTTGATTATAAGAAGAAGAGATGGTAAAGCCTTGAATACCAAGTAAGGTGAATGCAGGTTTTGGCATTTATGTTGGAGTTAGGAATAGCCGGGAGCGTCCGGCAGAATGGAGGATACAATGGCACGTTCATTAAAAAAAGGACCTTTCGCTGATAAGAGCCTTCTGAAGAAGGTTGATGCTGCAGTAGCATCCGGTGACAAGCAGGTAATTAAGACATGGTCTCGCCGTTCCACTATTTTCCCATCATTCGTTGGATTAACATTTGCAGTACATGACGGAAGAAAGCATGTGCCTGTATATGTTACAGAAGACATGGTTGGTCATAAGCTTGGTGAGTTCGTGGCAACAAGAACTTACAGAGGTCATGGAAAAGACGAGAAAAAAGGTAAACGATAATATAAGCTGTCTGGTGTGGCGAATGCTGCACCGGAGCAATTCATAGCCATGGTTTTAGACTGTGGTGCACAAAAATTGAAAGGAGGCTTCATCAATGGCAAAGGGACATCGTTCTCAAATTAAAAGAGAGAGAAATGAAAACCAGAAAGACACCAGACCTTCCGCAAAGTTATCTTATGCAAGAGTTTCTGTTCAGAAGGCTTGTTATGTGTTAGATGCCATCAGAGGCAAAGACGTACAGACCGCAATCGGTATTTTATCATATAACCCTAGATATGCTTCTAGCATTATCTTAAAGTTATTACAGTCTGCAATTGCAAACGCAGAGAACAACAATGGTATGAATCCTGATGATTTATATATTGAAGAGTGTTTTGCAAATAAGGGACCGACAATGAAGAGAATCAGACCAAGAGCGCAGGGAAGAGCTTATCGTATTGAGAAGAGAATGAGTCATATTACAATTATTCTCAATGAGCGTTAGTTTGATTGATCTATGAAAGGAGAGCAAAATGGGACAGAAAGTTAATCCTCATGGTTTAAGAGTCGGTGTTATCAGTGACTGGGATTCTAATTGGTATGCAGATGACAAATTCGCTGATTACCTTGTAGAAGATTACAAGATTAGAGAGTTTGTAAAGAAGAAATTATACAGCGCTGGTATTTCAAAGATTGAAATTGAAAGACCTACCGACAAGGTAAGAGTTATTATTCATACAGCAAAGCCTGGTTTTGTAATTGGTAAGGGCGGAGCTGAGATTGAGAACTTAAAGAAAGAATTATTAAAGGTGTTAGACAGAAAGGTTGCCCTTGATATTAAGATTATGGATATCAAGAATCCTGACAGACACGCTCAGTTAGTAGCTGAGAATATTGCACAGCAGTTGGAAAACCGTGTATCTTTCCGTCGTGCTATGAAGTCTGCGATGAGCAGAACATTAAAGACTGGTGCAAAGGGAATTAAGGCAGCATGTTCAGGCCGTTTAGGCGGGGCAGATATGGCTCGTACAGAGTTTTACAGCGAAGGAACTATTCCACTTCAGACATTACGTGCTGACATTGATTATGGTTTCGCTGAAGCAGACACAACTTATGGTAAGATTGGTGTAAAAGTATGGGTATATAATGGTGAAGTACTTCCAGCCAAGAAGAATGCTAAAAAGGAAGGGAGCGATAAATAATGTTAATGCCAAAGAGAGTAAAACATCGTAAGCAGTTCCGTGGTAGAATGACAGGAAAAGCGCTCAGAGGAAATAAAATCACGAATGGTGAGTTTGGTATTGTGGCTTTAGAGCCGGCATGGATTAAGTCTAATCAGATTGAGGCTGCCCGTATTGCTATGACTCGTTATATCAAGCGTGGTGGTAAAGTTTGGATTAAAATTTTCCCGGATAAGCCGGTAACAAAGACTCCTGCCGAAACTCGAATGGGTAAAGGTAAAGGTGCATTGGAATACTGGGTAGCAGTAGTTAAGCCTGGTCGTGTTATGTTTGAGATTTCTGGTGTATCAGAAGAGGTTGCCAGAGAAGCTTTACGTCTTGCAACACATAAGTTGCCAATTAAGTGTAAAGTCGTATCTCGTGCAGATTTAGAAGGAGGTGCGGGCAGTGAAGAGTAAGCAGTTTATGGAAGAATTAAGAAGTAAATCTGTTGCGGAGTTAAATGAAGATTTAGTAGCAGCAAAGAAGGAACTTTTCAACTTGAGATTCCAGAACGCAACAAACCAGTTAGATAATACAAGCAGAATCAAAGAAGTTAAGAGAAATATCGCAAGAATTCAGACAGTGCTCGCAGCATCACAGAACTAATTTATGGCAATAGCTTTGTTTGCGAAGCCTGCAATCTTTTGTTCATGATAATAGAAATTCCGTGAAGTGTATTTCTATTATTGATAGAGCGTTTCAGACAACAAGGAAAGGAGGACACAGTCGTGGAGAGAAATCTTAGAAAGACTCGTGTAGGCAAGGTTGTTAGTGATAAGATGGATAAGACAATCGTTGTTGCAGTAGTAGATAACGTGAAGCATCCACTTTACAATAAAATCATCAAGAGAACTTATAAGTTAAAAGCTCATGATGAAGAGAATACATGCAAAATTGGTGACAGAGTAAGAGTTATGGAAACAAGGCCATTATCTAAGGATAAGAGATGGAGACTTGTAGAAGTGATTGAGAGAGCAAAATAATTTTTGCAGAATATGGAGGTAATCATGGTACAGCAGGAATCAAGACTTAAAGTAGCTGATAATACAGGTGCTAAAGAACTTCTTTGTATCAGAGTTATGGGCGGTTCAACCAGAAGATACGCTAATATTGGTGACATCATCGTTGCTTCTGTTAAAGATGCAACACCAGGCGGTGTTGTAAAGAAGGGTGATGTTGTTAAGGCTGTAGTTGTTCGTACAGTAAATAAGACCCGTCGTCCGGATGGTTCATACATCAGATTTGATGAGAATGCAGCAGTTATCATCCGTGAGGATAAGACACCAAGAGGAACCCGTATTTTTGGGCCTGTCGCCAGGGAATTAAGAGACAAGCAGTTCATGAAAATCGTTTCATTAGCACCAGAAGTGTTATAAGGAGGTGTCATTGTGGCAACTAACAAAATCAAGAAGGGTGATACAGTTCAGGTTATCACTGGTAAAGATAAAGGTAGAGAAGGCAAGGTAACATCTGTAAAGAATGGAAAGCTTGTAATTGAGGGAATTAATCAGGTTACGAAGCATACTAAGCCAAGTCAGGCAAATCCACAGGGTGGAATTGTACAGCAGTCTGCGCCGATTGATGCATCTAACGTTATGTATGTAAGCAAGGGAAAACCTTCCCGGATTGGCTTCAAGTTTGAAGGCGACAAAAAAGTACGTTACGCTAAGGCAACTGGTGAAGTAATTGATTAATTTCGGAAAGGAGGACTTAAAAGTTGACTCGTTTAAAAGAAACTTATCAGAAAGAAATCGTCGATGCGATGATGAAAAAGTTTGGTTATAAAAACGTAATGCAGGTACCGAAGCTTGCAAAGATTGTAGTCAATATGGGTATTGGCGAAGCAAAAGAGAATGCTAAGATTCTTGATGCGGCAATGAATGAGCTTTCAATCATTACCGGTCAGAAGGCAGTTATGACAAGAGCTAAAAATTCTATTGCAAACTTCAAGTTAAGAGAGGGAATGCCAATTGGCTGTAAAGTTACTTTAAGAGGTGACAAGATGTATGAATTTTTAGACCGTCTTGTAAATTTAGCTTTACCTCGTGTACGTGACTTCAGAGGTGTTAATCCAAATGCTTTTGATGGCAGAGGTAACTATGCACTTGGTATTAAGGAGCAGTTAATCTTCCCTGAAATCGAATATGACAAAGTAGATAAGGTTAGAGGTATGGATGTAATTGTTGTTACAACTGCTGAAACTGATGAAGAGGCTCGTGAATTATTAACACAGTTCGGTATGCCATTCAAGAAATAAGGAGGGAATTTCATGGCTAAGACTTCTATGAAAGTAAAGCAGCAGCGCAAAGCTAAGTTTTCCACAAGGGAATATAGCCGCTGTAGAATTTGTGGTCGTCCACATGCTTATTTAAGAAAATACGGAATTTGCAGAATCTGCTTCCGTGAGTTAGCTTATAAAGGACAGATTCCAGGCGTGAAGAAAGCAAGCTGGTAAGGAGGTAAAACTAAGATGATGACGAGCGATCCTATTGCAGATATGCTTACAAGAATCCGTAATGCAAATACTGCAAAGCATGATACGGTAGATGTACCTAGCTCAAAGATGAAGATTTCGATTGCAGAAATCCTCTTAAAAGAAGGGTACATCAAGAAATTTGATATGATTGACGTTGATGGTATCAGCATGATTCATATTACATTAAAGTATGGTGTAGACAAGAACGATAAGATTATTACAGGCTTGAAGAGAATCTCTAAGCCGGGTCTTCGTGTTTACGCTGGAAAAGATGAGCTTCCACGTGTTCTGGGTGGCCTGGGTATCGCAATTGTATCCACAAACAAAGGTGTTATGACAGACAAGGAAGCCAGAAAAGAAAATGTTGGCGGCGAGGTGCTTGCATTTGTTTGGTAATACCAGACAAATGTAACAATCGTTAAGATATCGGAATTGTCTGCAGGAGAGTATAGACTTGCAGATAACGTTCCGGCAATCAATTTATTACCAAGAATATGGAGGTGCACGGCATGTCACGAATCGGAAGAATGCCTATCGCGGTACCAGCAGGTGTAACTGTTGATATTGCAGAAAATAATAAAGTGACTGTAAAAGGACCAAAGGGTACTCTGGAAAGAGTATTGCCGGCGGAGATGGAAATCAAGAAGGAAGGCGAGGAAATTATTGTCAGCCGTCCGAATGATTTGAAGAAGATGAAATCTTTACATGGATTGACAAGAACCCTGATTAATAACATGGTTATTGGTGTTACAGAGGGTTATGCAAAGGAGCTTGAAGTAAACGGTGTTGGTTACAGAGCTCAGAAGCAGGGAAAGAAGTTAGTGCTTTCTCTTGGATATTCCCATCCGGTAGAGATGGAAGATCCGGAAGATCTTGAAGTTATTGTTGAAGGACAGAATAAGATTATTGTAAAAGGTATTGATAAAGAAAAAGTTGGCCAATACGCTGCTGAAATCAGAGAGAAGAGAGCTCCAGAACCTTACAAGGGCAAGGGTATCAAGTATGCTGATGAAGTTATTAGACGTAAAGTTGGTAAGACAGGTAAAAAATAATTAAAGGAGTGATTATACGATGATTAAGAAACAGTCAAGAGTAGAAGTTCGTGTGAAGAAACACATGAAAGTTCGTAATCGTCTTTCCGGTACAGCCGAAAGACCACGTTTAGCTGTATTTAGAAGTAATAATCATATGTACGCTCAGGTTATTGATGATACGGTTGGTAATACTTTAGTGTCAGCATCTACTCTCCAGAAGGATGTAAAAGATGGCTTAGCAAAGACAAACAATGTAGAAGCAGCTACAAAGCTTGGGGAAGCTATTGCTAAGAAGGCACTTGATAAGGGTATTACAAACGTTGTCTTTGACAGAGGCGGTTTCATATATCAGGGTAAAATTAAAGCCTTAGCAGATGCAGCAAGAGAAGCAGGCTTACAGTTCTAGTCGTTTTTCGATGTTTTACTGAGAATTGCTTCAATGGATTTAAATATTATTAGGAGGAAAACAACTCATGAAACGTACAATTATTGATGCCAGCAATTTAGAGCTGGAAGATAATGTAGTAACGATTAAGCGTGTAACCAAGGTTGTTAAGGGTGGACGTAATATGAGATTTACTGCATTAGTAGTAGTTGGCGATAAGAACGGACATGTGGGCGTGGGACTTGGTAAGGCTACTGAGATTCCTGAGGCTATCCGTAAGGGAAAAGAAGAAGCTACTAAGAAGTTAGTGGAAGTTCCTTTGGATGAAAATGGCAGTGTACCACATGATTTCACAGGTAAGTTTGGAAGTGCTTCCGTTCTTATTAAGAAAGCTCCAGAAGGTACAGGTATCATCGCAGGTGGCCCTGTTCGTTCCGTACTTGAGCTTGCAGGATATAAGAATATTCGTACAAAGTCTCTTGGTTCTAACAATAAGCAGAACGTTGTTCTTGCAGCGCTTGAAGGTCTTAAGAACTTAAAGACTCCGGAAGAAGTTGCAAAAGCTCGCGGTATTTCTGTAGAAGAGCTTTTAGGTTAGGAGGTTAATTATGGCAGATAAGTTAAGGATAACTTTAGTAAAGTCTACAATTGGTGCCATTCCTAAGCAGCGTGCAACTGTTGAAGCGTTGGGCTTGAAGAAGATTGGAAAAACAGTTGAGTTGCCTAACAACGATGCTGTTAAGGGTATGGTATGGCATGTAAGACATCTTGTAAAGGTTGAAGAAGTTTAAGAGAAACGGGACTAACGCAGTAAGTGAAATTCAAGCATTCTGCTTGAATTCTCCTTGCGGCGTTTTTCTTTCGCTTTCTGAAAAAAAGACTAGCCAAGATCCAGTCTTTTATGGTATTATATTGACTTGTAGCGAGGGCAAGGCAGACTTTTCGTTTTGTTTTGCAAATGAACAGGTACTTTTTGGGTATACTATTATATAGTAGGTTATCTTGTATTCTGTGATTTTGTGTATGGTCAGGTAAATGGCTGTATGCCCGTTAGTGATGTTTGGCTGGCGATTACGCCGCCGTAAGTTTAGGAGGTAAAACAATGAATTTATCAACACTGAGTCCGGCAAAGGGTTCAAAGAAGAACGACAAATTTAGAAGAGGTCGTGGTCATGGTTCAGGAAACGGTAAGACAGCAGGTAAGGGACACAAGGGTCAGAAGGCACGTTCAGGTGCTCCACGCCCAGGTTTTGAAGGTGGTCAGTTACCACTTTATATGCGTCTTCCAAAGAGAGGTTTCACGAATATTAACTCTAAGGAAATCGTTGCAATCAATGTGGACAAGTTGGAGAAGTTTAATGACGGTGATGTTGTAACTATTGATGCACTGTTAGAGAAAAGAATCATCAGCAATCCTAAGGATGGAGTTAAGATACTCGGAAATGGAGAATTAACCAAGAAACTTACCGTTCAGGTAAATGCATTCAGTAAGAGTGCGGCTGAAAAGATTGAGGCTCTTGGTGGAAAAGCTGAGGTGATTTAAGGATGTTTGAAACAGTCCGTAATGCATTTAAAATTAAGGATTTGCGTAAAAAGATTTTGTACACTTTTGTGATACTTGTGATTGTGCGTATCGGCTGCCAGCTTCCGGTACCTGGTGTAGATGCATCGGTTATTACAGAGTGGTTTAACCAGAACAATTCCCTTGATTTTTTTAATCAGTTAACGGGTGGTTCTTTTTCCCAAATGTCAATTTTTGCATTGAATATTACGCCGTATATCACATCTTCTATTATTTTACAGCTGCTTACAATTGCGATTCCTCGTTTGGAGGAACTGCATAAAGACGGTGAAGAAGGAAGAAAGAAAATTGCTGAGTATACAAGATATGTTTCCATTGCTTTGGCTATCATCGAAAGTGCAGCTATGGCAATCGGATTTGGCCGCGCAGGTTATCTGACAGAGGGTGTGTCTTTCACATCTATTTCGGTTATCATTGTATCACTGTCAGCAGGTTCTGCCGTTCTTATGTGGCTGGGTGAGCAGATTACAGAAAGAGGTGTTGGAAATGGTATTTCTATCATTCTTCTGTATAACATCGTATCCCGTATACCAGAGGATATGACGAAGCTGTATGAGAAATTTGTATCAGGTGCGTCAAATGTAACAAATGGTTTACTGGCAGCAATTATTATCCTTGCTGTTATTATTGGTACGATTGTATTTATTATTATTCTTTCCGATGGCGAAAGAAGAATTAATGTGCAGTATTCCAAGAAGACACAGGGTAGAAAGCTGGTAGGAGGACAGTCCTCCCATATTCCTTTAAAGGTTAATACTGCAGGTGTTATTCCGGTTATCTTCGCAGGCTCTCTGTTCCAGATGCCTATTGTTATTGCTGGTTTTGCAGGTGTACAGCCGGCCTCCGGTAATGGTGCTTCTTTTGGACAGAAGGTTTTGAAGGTGTTGAACCAGAATGCATGGTGTAATATTGAAAGCTTTGGTGAGTTTAAATATACGCTGGGATTATTGATTTATATTGTTTTATTAATTTTCTTCGCATATTTTTACACATCCATTACCTTTAATCCACAGGAAATATCTATGAATATGAAGAAGCAGGGTGGCTTTATCCCTGGAATTCGTCCTGGTAAGCCAACGGTTGAGTATTTAACTAAAGTATTAAACAGTATTGTGTTTATCGGTGCGATTGGTCTTACAATTGTAGCAGTTATTCCGATTTTCTTCTCAGGTGCTTTTGGTGCTGACGTTTCATTTGGAGGTACTTCACTTATCATTATTGTAGGCGTTGTACTGGAAACATTGAAGCAGATTGAATCCCAGATGCTGGTACGTCATTACAGGGGATTTATCAGTGAATAGAATAGTTGTATTATAGTAGAAAATCCACTATACTTAGGAAATTAGAGTATAGTGGGTTTTTTGAAGTTTGCAATAGAAATAGTTGAAAAAAGGACATTTATAAGGTATTATAGTTACTGAGTGTTTTTCATATGGCACAAAATCTGATACGATTCGTTCAAGTGCTGTGCCGTTCAAAATATAAAATGTTTAACCTATCAAGCTTGTGTCTGCGCGCTGCTTATCATGAGCTTGGAAATATGCAATAAAGCAGCGCAGAAATGGAGAATGAAATATGAAGATTATTATGTTAGGTGCACCGGGTGCAGGAAAGGGAACATATGCAAAAGGAATTGTAGAGAAGTACAATATTCCAACAATTTCTACAGGAGATATTTTCCGTCAGAATATCAAGGAAGGTACAGAGCTTGGAAAGAAAGCTAAGAGTTATATGGATGCCGGTGATCTTGTTCCTGATGAACTGGTGTGTGATTTGGTAGTAGACCGTCTTGAGAAGGATGACTGCAAGAATGGTTACATTTTGGATGGATTTCCAAGAACAATTCCGCAGGCAGAGGCACTGACTGCTGCATTGAAGGAAAAAGGAACAGGAATTGATTTTGCGCTTGATATAGAAATGGAAGATCAGGCAATTATTGACCGTATGGCAGGACGCAGGGTTTGTGCAAAATGTGGCGCAACATTCCATACAGTAAATATTCCACCTAAAGTTGAAGGGGTTTGTGACACTTGTGGCGGAGAATTACAGCTTCGTGATGATGACCAGCCTGAAACGGTAAAGAAGAGACTTGCTGTTTATCATGAGCAGACAGCTCCTCTGATTGAATATTACAGAAATCAGGGAATTCTTCATGAGGTCGATGGTTCTCGTGGACTTGATCCGGTTTTAAACGCTATTTACAGTATTCTTGGTTAATAATTATGGGAATAGAAAGAAGGCTATTATGTCAGTAACAATTAAATCAGAACATGAAATTGAATTGATGAGAGAGGCAGGAAGGATTCTTGCAGTTGTCCATGATGAAATGGCAAAGATAATCCGCCCCGGGATAAGTACAATGGATATTAACCGTAAGGGAGAGGAAGTGATTCGTAGTTTCGGCTGTATTCCCTCTTTTCTGAATTATAACGGTTATCCTGCTGCTATTTGCGTATCCGTAAATGATGAAGTCGTACACGGAATTCCAGATAAGAAACGAATTTTGCAGGAAGGTGATATTGTAAGTCTTGATGCGGGGGTTATTTATAAAGGATACCAGTCGGATTCAGCCCGTACCCACGCAGTAGGGGAGATTTCAGAGGAAGACCAGCGCCTGATTGATATTACAAAGCAAAGCTTCTTTGAGGGAATTAAATTTGCAAAAGCAGGAAATCATTTATTTGAAATTTCGAAAGCAATTCAAAATTTTGTGGAGGATAATGGGTATTCTGTTGTCAGGGATTTGGTTGGTCATGGGATTGGGACACAGCTTCATGAAGAGCCTCAGGTGCCTAATTTTAAACCGATTGGCAGAGGTATGAAGCTCCGTCCGGGAATGACACTTGCTATTGAACCAATGGTAAATGCAGGAGCATTTGAGGTTTGGGTGCTGGAGGACGACTGGACAGTTGTAACAAGGGATTCCATGAAGTCGGCACATTATGAGAATACTGTTTTGATTACGGATGGAGAGCCAGAACTTCTATCTTATAATGTAGATTTGATATAATGATGCGGGGGTCAAAGTTATCTGCACTTGCATGAAAGCAGGTGTTGACTCAGATATCATAATAAATTAATTAATATTACTCCGGCTATTAAATATCGCAATTTTTACGATATTTAATAGCCGGAGTAATCAAACCAGGAATGGAGGAAACTATGTCAAAAGAAGATGTCATTGAAATTGAAGGTGTTGTAGTGGAAAAACTTCCAAATGCAATGTTTAAAGTGGAGTTAGAGAATGGACATCAGGTACTGGCTCATATCAGTGGTAAGTTGAGAAAGAACTTTATTCGTATTCTGCCAGGTGATACAGTAACGATGGAAATGTCTCCATACGATTTGACAAAAGGACGAATTACATGGCGAGATAAGTAAAATTTATCATGTACCGCTTCATTCTCATGGAAACAGTGAGTTAAATGGAGCGGTTTTAACTTTCAAAGTAGCAGAGTGAAAAGGACTTTTGGAGGAGGTGCTGTAGATGCATAAACTTCATATAGAAAATTTTGGACCGATAAAGAAATGTGAATTTACGGTAGATGATTTTTGTGTATTGACGGGAGCACAGGCTTCAGGGAAAAGTACTATTGCAAAAGTGATTTTCTATTTTCGGACGGTTGCAGATGAAATCGTATTGTCTTTCTTAAAATATTTTCAGATGCATTCAGAACTTTCACTGCCTTTTGAAGAGTTTCTTCAAAGAAAACTGCGAAAGAAGTTTATTGAGGTATTTGATGGTTTATGGGAAATGAGCCCTGATATGCGCCTGCAATATTATTATGATGAACACACTTGGATAAAAATTGCATCTGGCAGGGTATATTTTGAAAAAGAGTCCTCGGAAATGGCAATATTGGCGATAGGATTTTCTGATAATATTGAGATATATTTGAGTGAAATGTATTATCAGCATGACTGGGAAAAGACAACGACTGGTATGCTTAAAAAGGAATTACAGGAATTGTTTCATGATGATAGTAACACGAAATATATACCTGCAGGCAGAGAAATGATTACCCTGCTTGCAAGTCAGTTAGACTATTTCTTTGTGGTGATGGATGATGCACAGAAGGCGAGTATTGATTATTGTAGCAGAAATTATATAGAGGAAATGAAAAGAATAAAGCCTCAGTATGAGAATGGACTATATGGATTATATCAGAAAAAGCTGCTGACATCAGAAATAGCAGTAAATACAAAGACTTTAGAGAAAATGATGGATTTGGCTGAGGAAATACTGAAGGGCAAATATGTATATAAGTCGGGAGAAGACAGGTTATTGATAGGGGACAATCAATTTTTAAAAATGAATTACGCATCATCCGGGCAGCAGGAAAGCGTTTGGATTTTGAATTTAATTTTTTATTATGCGTTAGAAGGAAAAAAGACCTTTTTAATAATAGAAGAACCGGAAGCGCATCTCTACCCGGAAACGCAAAAAAAGATAGCAGAATTGATTGCGCTGTTTGTTAATATGGGAAATGGGGCTTTAGTAACAACGCATAGTCCGTATATACTGGGTGCATTTAACAATTTATTATATGCAAGTTTTTTGGGAACCAGTATGATAGAACGGGTTAGTAAAATCATTGCCAAAGAGTATTGGATTGCCAGAGAGAAGACGAGGGCGTTTTATGTTGCAGGCGGAAAAGTCCGGGATATTATGGATAAGGAAATCCCGCTAATTGAAAATGAAGTGATTGATGGGATTTCAGAAACCATCAATTTGGAAAATGATAAATTATTAGAGATTTATATGGAGCAGCAGGCAGGTATATGAGTTTTGCTCTGGCTTGATAGGCACTTTCGCGCGAATAAACAAAAATAGCATGGAAATGAGAATAAGATGTTAGAAAAATACAAATCATTATGTGAGGACAGACAGAAAATAATTAAGTCGCAGGATAAAGGAAATAGCAGAGTATACCACCTTGCAAAAAATGTAGATAGGAATTTGGTCAGGCATTATCAGATTGATGGAGTGGTGATAGATTCTGCAAGCACAAAAAAGTGTGATTTTTTATTAATTAGTGTCTGCTGATTGACGCTAGAACACTTGATTTTGCTAACTTTCCCCATGAT